>JANOZA010000424.1:0-3144 GCA_031429155.1 Verrucomicrobiota bacterium
GCACAACCTGCCGTGCTGTCGCCAGCCCCATGCCAGCGGTTTCGGTGGCGCACACTGGGAGTGGCGGAGTCCCTCCGCCATCTATAAACAACCGCGCAGCGCACTTCCCAAACGGACCTGTAACAGCGCACGGGGGGCGAAAAGTGGCCTGCGGCGGTGTTTCTCAATGGCGGACAGAGTCGCGCCACTCCCAGTGTCTGCCGGCACCTTCGCGCTTCGACTGCCCCGTCCGCGAACGACAGAAGGCCATAGAGGCGCTGGTGAAGGACAATGTCTTCGGCATGATCTGTGACGCTTGGAAGGACCGAAAATTATTGGCGTGGCCTGTTGTTCCTGCATAAACTGGATGCGTCGCGATGTGCGGGGTGACGAAACGCTGAGTCTCACAGACACGGAAATCGAATTCCTGCTGGCAGGGCGCACGGGCGTGTGTGAGACTGGCCGCTTCCACTTCTCCTCCCCGCTGCCCACTCAATGGATCCTGATGTTATCGCCCGGCTGAAAAACCTGCACGAATGGGTCGCTCCCAGTTACGGTCTCAAGATCGAAACGATAGATGCTCATGCGGGGGGGCAACCGTTGCGGCTGATCCTGAGCGGACTGCCGCCGCTGCGGGGGAAGAATCTCCTGGAGCGCTGGCGCTATGCCCGGCAGCACTTTGACCACATTCGCCGGGCGCTGATCTTTGAGCCGCGGGGGCACTTGGATATGTATGGCTGTATCCTGACAGCACCGCAGCGCGGCGATTCGCACTTTGGCGCGCTGTTTATCCACCGCGGGGGCTTCAGCCCAATGTGCGGTCACGGGGTGATCGCGCTGACGACGATTTTGCTGGAGTCAGGGATCGTGGATATGAAGGGGCCGGAGACGCGGCTGAAGATAGATACGCCCGCGGGTCTGGTGCGGTGTTATGGATTCATCGAGAATGACCGGGTGCGGAAGGTTTACTTTGAAAATGTGCCATCGTTCGCAGTCGCGGAGAAGGAGGAGATAGACGTGCCTGACCTTGGAATGAAGGTGACTTTCGATGTGGCCTACGGCGGGGCGTTTTTTGCATTCGTCGAGGCGGCATCCATCGGGCTGAGTTGTGTACCGGAAAACGCGGCCAGTATCCAGACTGCCGGAATGGCGATCCTGGGGGCGATCAACCAGCGGCTGACGTTCACTCATCCGGTGGAGCCGGATCTCGGGTTTCTATTCGGCGTCGTCTTTGTGGACAAGCCGGTGAAGCGGCGGACCGGCATGGCCGACAGCCGCCATGTGTGTGTCTTCTCGGAGGGGTGCATGGACCGCAGCCCCACGGGCATGGCTATCTGTGCGCGACTGGCGCTGATGGCTGAGCAGGGCAAAGTGAAGAACGGCGAAACATTCACCGTCGAGGGCATCCTTGGTCACAGTTTTACCGGACGCATTGTTGCCCAGGTGGAGGATCACGGGCACCCGGCCTCCATCGTGGAAATAGAGGGCCGCGCGTGGATCACGGGGCGGCACACGTTTTTCCTGGACTCAGAGGATCCGTGTCTGGAGGGATTCCTGCTCTAAGCGGGAAACTTGCGTCGGAACGCGATTCCGGATCACGGTCCCGGCGGCGGGCCGGCAGAGTCGTCAGCCGGCGGCGGCGGCGGCACCGCGAGTTCGTCAGCAGAGGCCGGCGGCGCGGAATCGGCTGGGATGTTCTCTACGACTGCGCTTTCCAGCAAAGGCTGGTGAAGGGATTGATAGAAATCGCTCAGTCTGGCACTTCCCAGAAGCATCGGGACGCCAGGCTCTGAGGAGGGAATGCTCTTAACGGCCTTGGGGGCACTGGCGATCTCGGCGTCGGAGGATTTATCAGTCATCGGTGCCAGGGGCTGGACCTTTTCCTGAACCACTCCCGCGGTGGAAGGTCCGGCACCGGGGTTGAGGCCAAGACTCATGCGGGTCACCGGCTTGAGCGGCGGGCCGAGAGAAAGCATCTCGGCGGGGGGGCGGGTATTGTGGACGGAAACTGTGCCGAAGTCCGGCTTGGGGATATCAATGAGATCGCGGCTCCTGTCCGGGGGCAGGCCCGTGAGGCTGGCACCGCCCGGTGTGACAGAAGTGACCGAGGACGGCGACCCGGGGGATGACGGCAGTTCAATGGCCGAACCGTATGGTGTCGGGATTTCGGTTAAATTGCTTGAGGGGGGGACTCCGTCGTTAATGGCAATCGCCCCCTCGTTTCCAGCGGCGGGGCCGGCAGTAGGTTTGCCCTGCTCAAGGCTTTCCGGCACGTCGGTTTCAACCTCGGTCTGGCTGGCGTATTTATGATCTCCGAAGAGCCGACAGGAATTCAGCGCGCCACAACCGGTGATAAGCGCCAGACTGATCGTTATTTTGGAAAGCCGAAATTTCATACAGGAGAAAGTAACCCTTGGGACTATCAGGGGCAATCATAATTTCGAGAAAAATACGGCTCCCGCTTTCGAGCGGTGCGCGGCTCAAAGGGGGCCAGCCCCGCAGTGGCCAGGCTTGCCCGCCAGGAGGTTACCAACTAAAGATCGCTCCATGGAAAAAAGCACAGGGTCACCGACGAACGAAACAGCATCGCCGGGAATTGCAGCAAATGGGAGTCCTGAACCACCCGCGTCCGAGATTCCCCCGCCCCCGCGCTTCACTGAGGCCCGCTCCTTCCATTGCCGGCGGACGGCTTTCCGGCGACCGATCACTGTCCTTTTCACACTGCTCACCCTGCTGCTGCTGGCGGGACTTTTTCACACGCGGCACAAGGGCTATGAGGCGCAGTACGAAGTGTCCTGTGTGCAGACGATGGATGACCTCATGCTGACGCTGATCTTCTGGGATTCCGCTCCGCCGGCATCGCGCTGGCTCTCCGGTTATGTGAGCCGGGAGCAGTTTCTCAGTTCGTTTGAATTGTATGCGCACGCCGCCCGGCGGGACGGATACCTCACCGACGCCGTCAGACTACGCATGGTGCAGGCGTGTCTGATGTTCGACCGCCGGGCGGAAGCACGTGAGTGGCACGAGGAGATGACCGAGGCAGCATGGCAGGAGTCGAGCCGGGCGGCCCTTTCGTCCGCGAACTTGACGAAAACGCTGCGTGAATTTGCGAGGGCCGTGGCGAACGATACTGTTTCCGAAGCCGGCGACGCCGGCTTTGCGATG
>JANOZA010000425.1:0-4069 GCA_031429155.1 Verrucomicrobiota bacterium
ATTTCCTGCCATGAACCGCAGCGCGGTTCGCCCATGAATAGCCGGGGGTGAAACCCCCGGTCATGGCATCTTATCCAACAGGCGATGTGTCCGACCACGTGCCCATCGCCTGTGATGTGGGGGAGCAGACCGGGGGTTCCCTCGTTCCTCGGTCACCCCCGGCTATTCATGGGCCAACCCCTCCGGGGTTCAAACGCGCTAGGCGTGTTCATTTCCCGCCATGAACCGCCGCGCAGTTCGCGTGGCGTATTCATTTCCTACCATGAACCGCAGCGCGGTTCGCCCATGAATAGCCGGGGGTGAAACCCCCGGTCATGGCAGCCTATCCCACAGGCGATGTGTCCGTCCGCGTGCCCATCGCCTGTGATGTGGTGGGCAGACCGGGGGTGCGCTCGTTCCTCGCGAACCCCCGGCTATTCATGGCGAACCCCTACCGGGGTTCCAGCACGGGACGGATGTGCTTGAACATCCGACGGCGTCCGCGGATGACTTCCGGCAGCTCGCCTAATCGTCAGGGAACAGGCACCACGACAGGCGCGCGGGGGAGGAATTCCTCCCTCTCCATCTTCTCGTCGCTGAGGCCGCCGACGTCCTTGAGGGTCACGAAGGCCACGAAGCTCAAAAGCCCCAGCACGCAGACGATCTGGACGTATTCGAGGAGCTTGGTGCCGATGGCTTTGCCGCGGATCATTTCCAGAAGCGCCATGGTGATGTGCCCGCCATCGAGCACGGGGAGCGGGAACATGTTGAAGATCGCGAGGCCGACATTGAGCACGACGCTGAACCACAACACGAGCCGCCACCACTCAGGGTTCTGGAGGATTCTATAGTACACATGCATGATGCCGACAGGCCCGCTCATCTGGCTGACGCCGATGCTGGACTTGGGCGAGAAGAGCGCGCGGAAGGTGGCGATGGTGTTGCGGAAGACGTCGCCAATGAGCGTGAAGGGCGGGATCCTGACCAGCTCGGCGGGAGCATCGGGATTGAGTTCTTCATACTGCTCGATGCCGGTGCGTCCTTCCTTGAGCCCGGCGGGCTTCTCGGGGATGCGGGGCGTGAGCGAGACGCTGATTTCCTTGCCGTCGCGCATCAGGGTGAGTTTCATTTCCTTGCCAGGATTGTCCTTCGCCACGAGGTCCATGTAGGCGAAGTAATAGATTTTCTCGCCGTTCAGCGTGAGCGGGATGTCGCCTGGTTTGAGGCCCGCCTCGGCCGCAGGGCTGTTCGCCTGGACGAGCTTAATCCTGCCCTCGGCAGCCGGATGGATGCCCACCTTGCGCGTGGGAGGCCGGGCGAAAACCTTGCTGATCCAACTGGTCTTCTCATCCCACTCTTTGTATTCCGGGGAGGTCTTGTAGGGGGCGTGGACGGTGATGGTGACGGGCGCGGGGTTGTCGCCGCGCTGCACATTGAAGACCACGTCGTCCGATTCGCCGGCGGCGATCGCCCAGATGACGCTGTCGCTCAGCCGCATGAAGCCCTTCACCTTTTTGCCGTCAATGTCTATGATCTTATCGCCGGCCTTGAGCCCCGCGGCCGCGGCAGGCATCTTCGGCATAACGTAACCGATGGTGGTGTCCGACTCCTGTTGATTCACGGGCTTCTTCACGGCCCACAAGGCGCAGGCAAAGGCGACGGCGAGGAGGAAACTGAAGAGCGGCCCCGCGAAGGCGACGATGATTTTGTCGAGCGGCTTGATCGGGGGAAGCACCTCGCCGTCCTCGCCGGCTTTCCCTTCGATGGCACCCATGGGAGCCATTTGCGGGAGCTGAACAAAGCCGCCGAGGGGGATGGTGCCGAGGCCGTACTGGACGCCATTGTAAGTGCGCTTCCACAAACACTTGCCCATCCAGATTTGGAACTTCTCGATCTTGAGCCCCCGCCAGCGCGCGGCGAGGAAGTGGCCCCACTCGTGGACGATGATGATGAAGTTGAAGACAATAAGAACCAGGAAGATGATGCCGAGGAACTTGAGGACGTCGAGAATGATAGACATGCGGGCGGTATTTTGGTCGGAAGGGCGGGAAAGTTACCACCCAAGGCCGGAAGCGCAAAGGAAATGACCTTTTGGCCCGCTCATGGGGCATTTATGAGGGCCAACGAGCTATTTCCCGAACAGCCCCTTCACCTTCACGGCGATCTTCCGGAAGACATCGCGGGCCGTGGCGGGATCGGTGGCGGAGTAGAGGAGCTTGCGGAGCTTCATGGCGCGGGTGCGGTGATGAAAGACGCGGATGTCGGACTCGCGTCCAAGGCGCTGCACTTCCGCACGCATGATGCCGCGGCAGTTCCAGATGATGTTGTCCAACTCGTGGAAGTGGACGCCGCACTCTTCGAGCGCGCCGGCGGTGACGAGCTTGTTGAAGTGGAACTGGTCGCAATTGTGGCCGGCCCACATATCGGAGGCGTCCTGCGCGAGCACGGCATTTTCCCAGCGCGTGAGGAAACGGAGGAAGGCGTCGCTTTTCCGGTAAAGCAGGACGCCGGTGTTGTAGTCGCGGGGCTTGATCATGGCGACGAAGCGCGGGGGACTGACGGACCAGTCGGCTTCGTGGGAATTGGCGCAGCAGAAGTCGTGGGTGATGAGATTCTCAAAGACCGGCCGCAGCGGGCCGTGGAGCGTGATGTCGGTGTCGAGGAAGAGCGTGCGCTCGTAGGGCGAGCGGCGAAGGCTGAGGACTTTGAGCTTCAGGGGATGCTCGCGGGAGTCGAGCGGCACCCAGTTGCAGCGCAGGGAGGAGGGGATCTTGAAGCGCGAGAAGACGGTGACCGGGAGTTCGGGGTCGTGCTGGCGGAGGCTTTTGAGGGAAGTGATGAGTTCGCCGAGGTAACTGCGTCCGCCGCTGACGAGGTAGATGACGCCGAAGGTGTCGGTGGAGGCGGGGGAATCATTCATGCGGCGAAAGGATGGCGGAAGCTGGCGGCGGCTTACGCATCCGGCAACGAAATTTCGCTTATCCTTGCGCCCGGTGTGTGTATTATCCCGCCATTCCGATCCGCCCGCCATGCTCCAAACATTCTTCACCCTCCTGCAGAATCTCCCCTTCGGCCTGCTGCTCGCCGCACTGCTGCTGGATGCTTTTATCGTCGCCAAAAACCGCCGCGAAGTTGAGCCGGCGGTGCTTTGGCTGCTCTTCTGTTCCATCTGCGCCTCGGGAGTCGTGGTCCTCGTGACCCTCGGGCTGTTCTTTTCCAACGGCGACGCCACCCGGCTGCACGAGGGCTTTTGGGGGCTCATCGTGGCGGCAACGGCTTCGCTGGCGTGGATGTTCAAACGCGGCGGGCGGAATCGCGGACTGCTCACCCTGCGGGAGCGTTTCTTCGGCGCCGACCCGCGCGAGCCTGCCAAAGCGAAGCCCGGCCAGCACTTCTGGATCCTCGGCTGGCGCATCCTCGCCGTGGCCTCGCTGGCTGCCGGCTTCGGCCACCTGCTCGGCATCAAGCCAGGATACAGCCTGAGCAAATTTGACCAGCAATCCACTGCCACTGCGCCAGTTCCCGCATCGCCCGCAGCACCGGTTGATCCTGCTCCGGCCACAGAGCCAACCCCGGTTGTGGCCAGCACCGACACGCCCCCGCCAGCCGGCGAAGTTCCAAAAGAAGCGCCTCCCGTCACCCCGCCGGATTCGGGAGACCCCACGAAGACAGAACTCCCCACCGCCGAAGACTCGGCCGCATCTGAGAAGATGGTCACAGGCTCCGATCCAGCCACGCCCGGCACTCCCGTGATTACCCCGCCACCTGCGGCACCAGCCGAATTGGCCCGGCCCGTCTCCCGGAACAGCGCTTATATGACCAAGGTCCGCCCGATTCTCGCCAGAGCCTGCACCAAGTGTCACGGCGCGGAAAAGCAAAAAGGCGACCTCGCCCTCCACAATCCCGATGCCATTCGCGCCGGCATAAACGGCAAGCCAGCCATCGTGCCCGGCGATCCCGCCAAGAGCCGCATCTATGCCTGCATCATTCTGCCGCCGGATGACCCTGACTTCATGCCACAAAAAGGCCAGCCTTTGAGTATGTCCGACAAGAAAGCGCTGTTTGAATGGATCAAGGCGGGTGCCGATCT
>JANOZA010000426.1:0-6027 GCA_031429155.1 Verrucomicrobiota bacterium
GCCAGGGCTTACGCTTGAACGTGCCCAAGCCGGATCTGGAGGGTAGGGCGGGCCTCCGGCCTGCCCGTTGGTCGCATCCTGCGGCCAACTCTTTCCGGCTGGATGCGGGAAAGGCGCAGGCCGGAGGCCCGCGCTACCCGTCAATCCCCCCGCACCATGCGTTCAGACGTAAGCCCTGGGGTTTCGCCCGAACCACCATGGAACCACAACGTGGTTCCATCATCTCCACGCACCGGACACCAGCAGGATGACGCAACCCGTTCCGGGTTGTTACCTTCACTCCATTCAGACCCGGGGTAGCCTCCTGCGTCAGCAACCCCGGGCTATGGAGACTCAACGCCCTCGGCGTTGCTCCACTCCACAGCCGATTTCCCGAACGGAGGACACCTCGCAGAAACGAAGACGCTTCACGGCACCCGAAAGTGTTTGCCAGTGTAAGGGCACGCCGCACGGGTGCCGCGCGGGAGGCCTTCCACATCTACGAGACCTTTCTCCGGCGCGTAGGGACTATAGACTTTGCCTTTCTCTCCGACGACAGGGATGCCGTAGAGGAGTTCCTCCGGCTCTCCGGTTCCGGTCGGCGCAGCAGAGCCAGAGTCGCCTGCGAGGAGGGCCTCGTGGACGCTGATGACGTCAGCGGTGAAGAACAGGACGATCTCCCCGCCGTCCTTTGTAGGGAAACCGCCAATGGCCACGGTCTGGCCGGAGAAAAGCAGCAGGGATCCGCGATAACTTCCGGCCAGCGCTGGCCCGCCAGCAGCGGCCGCAGCGGTCTCCGGCCCGACAACACATTGCAGGTCGCAGGAAGTTCCGTCTTCAGACGGAACAGCTTCCAACGAGGCACCGACATTGTTCGGCGAGGTATGGGACTGGAACTTTGCCAACTCCCCGGGGCGTGGCTGCTTCGAAGCGGGCTGGAAAGTGTTCACGTCTTTCGCCGTGCGCAGGTTTTCGAGAACCACCTTGAACTGCTCTGCGGTAAAGAGTCCGCGCAGACCCGGTGAGGGCTCATCAATTGGTGGCGTTTGGGATAAAAGTGTGCTGCCCGCCGGCAGCTCGGCCCGGATCATGGTCAGCCGGACCCGCAGTGGCGGCTCGGGTGTGGCAGACAGCGATTTCTCCAGCACCCGAACGTCGCGTGGTCGGCCCGTGTAGCTCACTGAGTTTTCCGGGGCTGCGCGAAACTCAATGCGGCTGCCGAGGAAAACCTGAGCGGAGGCTCCAAAGAACATCAACATGTCGGACTGATCTTCCGCCTGGATTCCCAGCAAGGATCCGATCGGCGTCAGCTCAGCAGTGCGCGTGAGCGTGCCTTCCGTGGGGACGGGCGTGCGTGCCGTGCGGAAAACAAGGCTGTGGCCGGAGAGCCGGAATTCGGTGCCGGACTGGAGGGCCATCAGTTCCAGAAGCGTCCAGGCGGGCAGAGCGAGAGAGAACTGGAGATGAACCGGGGCATCGCCGGAGTCGCGCACGTCAGCGGTGAGGGCGTAATCGGAGCCGGGAGTGATGGCAGCGGCCAGAGCGGCGGCTGCTTCAGGGAGCGGGGCGGTGGCCTTGAAGTTGGCGACGTAGTAGCGGCGGAGGCGTTGCTCCAGACCATCGGCAGCGGGCGGCAGCGGGGCTTCGCGGGCGGTGGGGGAGGATGCGTCACGGGCGGTGGGCGCTTCTGTCAGTCGTGGAACGCGGTTTTTCCGCACGGTCTGACTCTCCTCCGGCGCGGCGGCAGGCCACAGTGCCCATGCTCCGATAGCCACCACGGCGGCGGCTGCGGCCCAGCGGATGGGGCGGCTCTTCAAGAATAGCACCGCGCGCTGCGGCCAGGGTTTTCCTGACAGCATGGCGGCGAGGGACTTCCTCCGCTCCGCGGCGGTGCGCCCGGTCTGCTGGAGAAGCGCCTCCGTGCGGCAGAGGGCGGCGTATTCCTCCACGTTGCCGTCGGTGTGCAGGATCTCAGAAAGCAGGCGCTGCTCCGGCGGCGTAGCGGTGCCGTCGAGCCATGCGGAGGCGATGGGGTGGAAGTCGGGATCAGCTTTCATGGAGGGCGGCAGGTAGTGGGTTGTCGCGGCGCAGGCGCAGACGGATGCAGTCCGCGAGACGGCGGCGCAGACGGGAGAGGGTTTGGTAAAGGGCGGCGGCGGTCTGCCCGGTTTCTGTTTCCAGCGCCTCGATGGTGGCGCTTTCGTAGTAGCGGCGCTGGATGAGGCGGGCGGCATTCTCCGGCAGGGCGGCGAGACATTCCGCGAGGGCTTCCTCCTCGTCCGCAGCAGTGGAATCGGTGGCGGTCAGCGTGTTTGCCAGCCGCTCCAGTTGCTCCGCGGCCAGGAGACCGGGGCGTCGTTGCACCCGGCGGTATTCCTCCTTCATGCGCCGCACCGCCACGCCGATAGCCCATGGCGTGAAGGGACGCGCGGCATCGTAGCGGTCGAAGTTCCGCCACAGGATGAGCACCACTTCCTGGAAGAAATCCGGGCGCTCATCCGCCGCCGCCAGCGCGCCGGCAATGAACGCGCGCAGCGTGCGCTCGCTGCCGCTGAGGAGAGTGAGGAAGGCGTCGTGCCGTGAGTGCCCGGATGTCATGTCAGCAGGGTAATTGACGGAAAGTCGAGGTTTCTGACAGAGAATTTTTCACCGGCCCGCGACACCGCAAAAGCCGGCGCGCTTTGCTACCGCATTCCTTCTTGCGCCTCCGGGGAATGCACCTATGAACCGCCCGCCGCTTCCCGGACCGAAAATATCAGGCCGGGAATCATCAATGGACAGATGGCAGAGTGGTCGAATGCGCACGCTTGGAAAGCGTGTGTGCAGTAAAATGCACCGAGGGTTCGAATCCCTCTCTGTCCGCCATTCCTTTTCTCCGGCCTCTCTCCCATGCGCGACGACTTCATCAGGATCACCGGTGCGCGGCAGCACAACCTGAAGAACATCAGCGTCAGCCTGCCAAAGAACAGCCTGACGGTGATCACCGGAGTGAGCGGCAGCGGGAAGTCGTCCCTGGCATTCGATACGCTCTACGCGGAGGGGCAGCGGCGGTATGTGGAGAGCCTCTCCGCGCACGCGCAGCAGTTCCTGGAGCGGCTGGAAAAGCCGGACGTGGACAGCATCGAGGGGTTGTCGCCGGCCATTGCCATCGAGCAGCACACGGCGGCGGCGAATCCGCGCAGCACCATCGCGACGGTGACGGAGATCTACGATTTCCTCCGCGTGCTCTACGCGACCTGCGGCACGCCGCATGATCCGAAGACCGGTGAGCCGATTCACCGCTACACGACGCCGGAGATCGCGGCGGAAATCCTGGCGCTGCCGGAGGGCGCGCGGATCATGATTCTCGCGCCGCTGCCGGACAGCGAGACGATGCAGCCGAAAAAGCTGTTCGAGAAACTGGCGCGTCAGGGATTTGTGCGGGTGCGGGTGAATGGCAAAGTGTGCGATCTGGAGGAGAAGCCGGACGTGGAGGAGGGCGGCGCCATTGATCTGGTGGTGGACCGTCTCGTCGTGCGGCCCGATGCGCGGACGCGGCTGATGGATTCACTGCCCGTGGCGCTGCGCTGGAGCGGACCGGCGAGCCGCGTGCTGATCCTGATCCAGGATGGCGACGGCTGGCGCGAGCAGGTTTACACGACGCTGTATGCAAACCCGGTCACGGGCTTCCGCATGCCGCCGCTGACGCCGCGGCACTTTTCCTTCAACAGCCACCTCGGCGCGTGCTCGACCTGCGAAGGCCTCGGCACGCAGATGTGGGCGGACCCGGATTTGCTGGTGCCGGACAAAACGAAGTCGCTGGCCGACGGAGCGGTGAAGACATGGTGGGGAAAAAACCCAAAGCTGAAAGTGGTCCACGACCGCAAGATCGCGGCGCTCGCGGCGCACTTCGGGGTAGATGAGAAGGTGCCGTTCGCATCGCTGCCGCAGGCGTTCAAAGACGCGCTCTTCCACGGCACCGGCAAGACGCCCATCAAAATGGACATCGCGAAGAGCGCGACGACGCGCATCGTGGGCAAGCCGTTCGAGGGACTCGCCCACGAGGCGCAGCGGCTCGTGCTGGAGAGTGAGAGCGAATTCGTGAAGCAGAACGTGCGACGGTATATGAATCCCGCGCCGTGCCAGGCTTGCGGCGGACGGCGGCTGAAGCCGGAGTTCCTCGCGGTGACGCTGGCGGTGAAACCGGTTGGCAGGGGCTGGATTTCGGATTTCAGTGGCGACCATGAAACTTCAGGAAAAGGTAGCACAACTCCGGGCTCTGCGCTCGCTGCCGCATGGGCTCACCTCCGGGCAAGTGCGGGAGCAGTTCGAGCGGAATCGCCAGTCGCGGCACTCCGTGGAAACCAGACCGAAAGGCACCGGCACTACGAAATCCTCCTCGAATGGTGCCGGCGGAAAAAGCTGATCTGGACGCTGCCGGACAGCTTCCGAAAGCTCGACGAGGGCGGAGAGCACGACGTTTACGACAGTGGCGCATCCGGGAATGAGCCAGGTGACATCAGGCTTTACAAGGTGACCCGTCCGTCGTTCGCCGGGATTACGCCGCGTTCGGTCCAACTCTATAAATCCGGGATGCGCGTGGCGCAGGATGATGCCTCGCCGCTGGAGTATCTGGAGCGCCAGCTTTTGCAGAATGAGATTTTCGGCGATGACATTCGCCTTGAGGGAATTTGGGAAAGCCCCGCCGGGCCTCGTCTGGTGATTTCTCAGTCACTGCTGCTGGGCTCTGTGCCGGAGCGCGATGAAGTTGCGGCGTTTCTTGAGAACCACGAGTTCAAGCTGCTGGAGGATGGATTCTGGTATCGCCAGAAAGACGGGCTCGGTGTCAGTGACACCAAGCCGGCGAATTTTATGAAGTCGCACGGTGGGGCGATCGCGCCCATTGATGTCGTGATGTTTTGGCCCAGCCAGGTGATGCTGGACTTTTGGGGAGTGAAGCCGGAGAATGAAACGCTGGCGATAGATGAATTCACAGCTCTCACCATCAGCGGGGCACGGACGACATTGCTTTCGCTCGACCTTACAGGGCAGCAGCAGCAGATCGTTCCGGAGGTGTTGCGGGAACTGGAATCGCGGCTGCGGTTTCTGGAGGATGTGGGCGTGGGCTATCTCACGCTGGCGCGGGAATATGGTTCGCTGAGCGGCGGGGAGGCGCAGCGCATCCGGCTGGCCACGCAGTTGGGCTCGCGGCTCAGCGGCGTGCTCTACGTGCTGGATGAACCCAGCATCGGACTGCATCAGCGCGACAACGACCGGCTGCTGGCGACGCTGCGGGAGTTGAGAGATTTAGGGAATACGGTCGTGGTCGTAGAGCACGATGAGGACACCATCGCGGCGGCGGATTATGTGATTGATCTCGGGCCCGGCGCAGGCCCGCGAGGCGGCGAACTCATCACCGCCGGACCGGTGAGCGCGATCAAGGCGAACGCGCACAGCATCACCGGGCAGTTTCTCTGCGGCACTGCGAGGATCGCGGTGCCAAAGAAGCGGGTAAAGCCTCCGCCTCTACCGAAGAAGAGCAGCGATGTCCTGGAGAACGGCTGGATCACCATTCGCGGCGCGGCGGAGAACAACTTGCAAAACATTGACGTGAGCCTGCCCGTCGGCTGTCTTGTGTGCGTCACCGGCGTGAGCGGCAGCGGCAAGAGCACGCTCGTGGATGACATTCTCCGCCGTGAGATTTTCCGCCGGCTCTATCAGTCGAAGGATCCACCGGGAAAGCACGCCGGCATCAGCGGGCTCCAACAGATAGACAAGGCGGTGGTCATTGATCAGAGCCCGATCGGCCGCAGCCCGCGGAGCAATCCGGCGACCTACATCGGCGCGTTCACGCACATCCGTGATTTGTTCAGCCAGTTGCCGTCGAGCAAGGTGCGCGGCTACACGCCGGGCACGTTCAGCTTTAACACGGCGGGCGGGCGCTGCGAAACGTGTGAGGGCGACGGGCTCATCCGCATAGACATGCACTTCCTCACTGACGTCTACGTGACGTGCGACGCCTGCGAGGGGAAACGCTACAACCGCGAGGTGCTCGACGTCACCTACAAG
>JANOZA010000427.1:0-4917 GCA_031429155.1 Verrucomicrobiota bacterium
GGTGGCCTCAAGATGGCCAACGGCACCAACAGCATCCGAGACGCTCCCTTTCCTGGCACTCGCGGCAAGTCCGCAGCCCTTGTGCGCCAGCAATTTCTCAAAGCCCGCGACTACCAGCGCAAGATCGCTGCCGCCGGCGGCGATGCCTCCAAACTCCCCGACCGCGACCTCGGCCTCGAAACGCTCGTCGAAGTCCTCGAAGGCAAACGCGTCGTCCACCACCACACCCACCGCGCCGACGACATCCTCACCGTCCTGCGGCTCAAGGAGGAATTCGGCTTCAAAGTCGTGCTCCACCACGTTTCCGATGCCTGGAAAGTCGCCGACGAAATCGCCGCGGCGGGCGTGGGCTGTTCCATCATCAACCTCGACTCCCCCGGCGGCAAACTCGAGGCCCGCGACATAGACTGGCGCAACGGCGCGGATCTGGTGCAGCGGGGTGTCATCACCGCCGTCCATACGGATGACCCCGTCACCGACAGCCGCTGGTTTCTCCGCAGCGCCGCCCTTGCCGTCCGCGGCGGCATGTCCCGCGATAAGGCCATCGAATCCGTCACCCTCGCCGGCGCGAAACTCCTCGGTCTCGACGCCCGCACCGGTTCTCTGGAAGCCGGCAAGGACGCTGACTTCGCCATTCTCTCCGGCGACCCTCTCTCCACCTACACCCGCGTCGAACAAACATGGATCGAAGGAGAAAAGGTCTTCGACCGCTCCCGCCCTGCGGACCAGCTCATGGCCGAAGGCGGCTACGGTGCCGGCTCCCCCCGCGTCTCCACCTCCTGCTGTTTCAGTAAATGAAATTCACTATCCTCTTTCTCCTCCTCACCGTCACTACCCAGGCGCAGGTCGCGGTGAAAGCCCGCACGCTTTATCCAATGACCGGCGACCTCGCGCCACTCAAAGACGCGGTGGTGCTCTGCGGCCCTGACGGCAAAATCCAGCGCGTCGGAACCGCCGCGGAAGTCCCGGTGCCGGACGGTTGGAGGATTCTCACGGCGGAAGTGGCGATGCCGGGACTCATTGATGCCCGCACGGCAGTTGGTCTCACCGGCTTGCTCAACTGGGACCGGCGCGATCAGGAGCAGTTCGAAAACTCCGCGCCGGTGCAGCCTGAACTCCGCGCCATAGACGCCTACAACGGGCGCGATCCCCTCGTGCAGTGGGTCCGCGAGCTTGGTGTCACCACGATGCACACGGGCCACGCGCCAGGCGAACTCGTTTCCGGCCAGACGATGATCCTGAAAACGAATGTCGCGTCCGTCTCAAAAGCGGCTGACGTGCTCAATCCTTTTGCCGGTGTCTCCGCCACGCTGGGCGCGGATGGTTTCAGCAAGGAGGCGAAGAAAGCCCCCGGCACGCGCGGCAAGTCTGTCGCCATGCTTCGCTCGGAGCTTATCAAAGCCCGCGAGTATCTCACCAAACTCGAACACGCCGAAGCCGACAAGAAACCAGACCGCGATCTCCATCTGGAGTCCCTCGGTGCCGTGCTGAAGAAAGAAGTGCCGCTCATCATCACTGCGGACCGGCATCAGGACATCACCGCCGCGCTGCGCCTCCAGACGGAGTTCGGCTTTCGCCTCGTCCTTGATGGCGCGGCGGAGGCGTATCTTCTGCTCGATGCGATCAAAGCCTCCGGGGTGCCCGTCATCGTGCATCCCGTGATGGCCCGCGCGTCCGGCGACCGCGAGAACGCCACCTTCACCCTGCCGGCAAAACTCCTGGCGAGCGGGATTCCCTTCGCGCTCCAGTCAGGCTACGAAAGCTACGTGCCCAAGACGCGGGTGGTGCTCTTCGAGGCCTCGCTGGCCGCCGCTCACGGCCTGACGACTCCGCAAGCCCTCGCCGCCATCACGATCCGCTCTGCGGAAATCCTCGGACTTCAGAACCGCATCGGGTCTCTCGTCCCCGGCAAAGACGCCGACCTCGCGCTCTACGACGGCGATCCGCTGGAAACCGTGACTCACTGCACGGGCGTCGTCATTGACGGAAAAGTGGTGAGCGAGGCCAAACGGTGAGCTTACGACTCCGCAGCCCGCGTTTGTTTTCTCCACACGGAACTCCATGATGCCGCCGATGACGCTGGATGACATTGGCTGGAACGCTGGATTTGAGAAGGAATTCGCCCCCTATTATTTAGAGGGCTGGAAACCTGCGCGCCTGCTGCGCGACAACAAAATTTCGTATGGGGCGCTGCTGGGGGATGGCGAGGAACTGGAAGCGGTGATGAGTGGAAAGGTTTATCATGAGGCGGAAACCGACGCCGACCTTCCCGCAGTGGGTGACTGGGTGGCGCTGGAACTGTGCGAGAACGAATGCGTCATCCGGGCGCGTCTGTCGCGGCAGACGCGGCTTTCCCGCAAGGCTCCTGGCCGCAGCACAGAGGAGCAGGTCATCGCGGCGAATGTGGATGCCGTCATCGTGGTGACTGATGCGGGCCCGGACTTCAGCCTGCGGCGCATGGAACGCTACTTTGCCATCATCGGCCGCAGCGGCGCGAAGCCGGTGGTACTCGTGAACAAGTCAGATCTCTTCTCCACGGAGCAAAACCGTGAGGCGGCGGCGGCGATCCTTGCTCTGCACCCGGAGGCTGATGTGCATATCACCAGCGTGGAGAAAGGCCGCACGTTGAAAGTGCTGCAGCAGTATCTGCGGCGCGGTGTCACCGTGGCCCTCATCGGCTCCAGCGGGGTGGGGAAGTCTTCGCTCATCAACGAACTGCTCGGCGACGACTATCAGTGGACGGATGAAGTGAACGAAATCACCGGCAAAGGCCGCCACACCACCACGGCACGAGAGTTGATGATCCTGCCTGGCGGCGGCATTCTCATAGACAACCCCGGCATCCGGGAGGTCCACATGTGGACGGACGAGACTACGCTGCGGGAGCGCTTCGCCGACATCTCGGACTTGGCGGCGCAGTGTAAATTCAACGACTGCAAACACGGCACCGACGCAGGCTGCGCCATCCGTGCGGCGCTGGAGGCCGGCGGGCTAAACGCCGCGCGCTACGAAGGCTTTCTCAAACTGGACGTCGAAATCGAAAAGCTGCGCGAGAACCGCAAGAAGCGCCAAATGACCCTGGAACGCCGCGCCCGCCGCGAGCAGCACGCCAAGGACAAACGCTATACGGACCGGCGCTTTCGGGATCACGGCCATGAGGCAGGCTAACCGTCCGGAAATAGAAAGCGGACGCGGTTAATCTCCCTGCACCCGCGTCCCGCTCACCGGATCGCAGCCGGCAGCGACGATTTCATTCACCACCCGCTGCCAGAGCCCATGAGATGCGGAGCTGTCGGCGTTCACGATGACATCACGGCTTTCCTTTTTGATGGCCGCTAGCTTGGTGGCGAGGTCGCCGATGGAGATTTCCTCGCTGTTGAGCAGGATGACCGGCGGTGATCCGGCGGTGATGGTGACGATGTGGGCGCGGTCTTTGAGTTTCACCCTGGAACCGCTCACCGGCAGGTCCACGCGGTAGCCGCTGTGGACCACGAGGCTGCTGCTAATGAGAAAAAAGACCATGAGCAGCAGCACCACATTGAGCAGCGGTGCGAGGTAGAGAAAGTCCGGCCGGATGCGGATGGCGCTCTGCAGTTTCATCTCCTCAGCGCAGCGGGATCGGGCCGCCCGCGGCCTTGCGTTTCTTTTCCTCCACCACGGCGAGCGCGCCTTCCTTGAAGCCCACGATGTCGTTATTCTGGCGGCTCTGCATGATCATGTTCACGATCTCGATCCCGGCGCGCTCCATGTCGTGCATGAAGTGCCGGACCGACGACGCCAGCCACGCGTAGAGCACGTAGGCGGGAATGGCGACGGCGATGCCGGCGGCGGAAGTAATAAGGCTGCTGTATATTCCCCGGGAAATCTCCGTAGCCGTGGCGAATCCGTTCTGCGCCACCGGGAGAAAAGTGTCCACGAGTCCGAGAACGGTGCCGAGCAGCCCGATCAGTGGGGCGATGTAGGCGATGGCGATGAGAACGGCGAGATGGCGCTCCAGCCGGGGAACTTCGAGCTGCCCGGCCTCCTGAACGATGGCTTTCAGCTCATCCCGGGGGGCGTCCTGGCGGGTCAGGACGGCCTTGAGGACCCGGGCGACGGGGCCGGGCGTTCCGGCGCTGACGGTCAGGGCCTCGACGTAGTTCTTCCGGCTCACGAGGTTGCCGACGCCCTGCAGGAGGTCCGAGACCACGACTGAGGAGCGGTGAAAATGGAAAAACCGCTCCAGAAAGATGGCCACAGCGAGCAGGCTGCAGCCGAGGAGCAGGAGAATAAGAGGGCCTCCCTGGGTGATGAGTTCCTTCATGGAGTGCGGTAGGTAGCGGGTCGTGTACCCCCGGCAACAGCCGAGTGCGCGCCGAAACTTAACGGACCCAAAGGACTTTGGCGAGAAAAATCCCCGGGTTTCTCCCAAAAATATTCCAGACCGCGCTCCGGATCAGAGGGGATTCCGCAGATTTCGCGGAAAAGGATGGCGACTCCGGGCCCGGCTGTGTCAAAAGAACCGCCACCCTACCCTTCCCCGCACCACCGCATGAATCCCTACGACCCGCCGGCATCCAATATCGAGCCCGTGCTTCCCCTGCCCCGCGAGGTTGACGGCGCCGCGTTCGAGTCCGCCCGCCGCAAGGCCTACTGGCGCCTCCTCCCGCTGCTCTTTATCAGCTACATGGTCGCCTACGTGGACCGGCAAAATGTCGCCATCGCCAAGCTCACCATGATGCAGGACCTCCCGAAGTTCGACAATGCGGTCATCGGCTTCGGGGCCGGCATCTTCTTCTGGGGCTACTTCCTCCTGGAAGTCCCCGGGACGCTGCTGGTGGAGAAATGGAGTGCGCGAAAGTGGCTCACGCGGATCATGGTCACGTGGGGGATCATGGCAGCCCTCACCGCCGTGGTGCGGACGCCAATGGAATTTTA
>JANOZA010000428.1:0-11451 GCA_031429155.1 Verrucomicrobiota bacterium
TCCAGGCAATTTCAAGCCGTCTGTCGAAACGCTCGAGGCTCTCCAAACGGTCATCAGTTCCCGGAATTAGCGAACAAGTCGTGCGGGCTGCGGTTGCCTCCCCCTCACTCTTTCGCCACCCGCCGGTTGATCAGCAGCGAACATGCATCGTCGCAGGCAGCGGCCGCTTTGCTCCCTCCCTGGTTGCACACCGCCACCACTGCGAAGCCTTTCTCCGGTGCCATCCAGACAAGGGAGTAGTTCATCGTATTGGTGCCGTTATGCGTGAGGGCGACGCTGCCGGCCCATGGACGTCGCGTGACCTGCCAGCCGAATGCGTAGTTTGTGCCCGGCTGCGGGGTGTGGAGATCTTTGTAGAGTGAAGCCGGCAGCAACGCCTTCTTTCCTGACGATCCGCGCAAGTGGTCGGCCACGAACTTTGCATACTCCGCCAGGGCGGCGTGGCAGGTTCCAGCGGGGCCAAGCGCCGTGGGATTGTCCATTGCCGGGCCGTTTTCGGGCATCGGTTTGCCGTCTTTGTCATGGGGCCATGGCTGGTCTTCCCGGCCCGTGGTGCCGGTGCCGCCGAAACCCACACTCATGTGGAGCGGCTTGAAGACCCTCTCCGTGATCAACTGCTCCCAGATTCTTCCGCCGAGGCGTTCCGCGACAACACCGGCGGTCATGTAGCCGATGTTGGAATAGCGATACGTGCTGCCCGGTTCCGTGAGCAGTTCCTTCTCGCACTCGAGGCGGACGATATCCGCGCGGTTCCCCGCCGCCGGGAGCGCCCCCCAATGCTCGCGGTCGGACGGCAAGCCCGAGCGGTGGGTCAAAAGGTGCCGGAGCGTGATGAGCTTGGCCTTCGGCGTGGCCTTTCTGAGAAGATTGGGTACCAAATCCGCGAGTTTCGCGTCCCATTTCAGTTTACCCTGACTGACGTAGGTGCCGAGGAGAGTGGCGGTCATCGCTTTGGTCATGGAGCCGAGATGCCAAAGGTCGGTCCCGGTGACGGGAGTCCTGCCGCCGGCTTTCCTTACTCCCGTCGCCGCGCTGTGCTCAAGGCCGTCAATGGTGACGAGTCCTCCGGCGATGGCGGGCACCCCGTGCTTTTTACGAATGTCCTCAAGCAGCGCCGCGAGTCCTGCTGCGTCCTCCTGCGCACCCTGCAACAGAGCCGGGGCCAACGCAGCGGAAACAAAAACAAAGCGGCGCCGGTTCATGCCCGACCCTCCTCCTTCCTCCTCCAACTCTCAACTCCTACCTTCCTCATTATTCATTCTGCCTTTTCACTTCGCAAAGTGGTGCTCGGAGGGGGACTCGAACCCCCACAGATTACTCCATACGCCCCTCAAACGTACGCGTCTACCAATTCCGCCATCCGAGCTTGTCTTGTGGACTAAAAACCAGAGTCCGGTTGCCCGTCTCTGGTGGGCTGAGAGAAGCACCCAGCCAGGGCGATGCAAGCGGTTTGTGGCGGAGGTTTAGGCTGTTCACTGTTTTTTCGCCGGAGGGCCCTCGTCGGCCGGCGGAGTTTTTTGTTCTCAACCATTTCTGCTCTCCCGCCGTCTGAAGCCGCTTCCATCGCATCAAACGAATTCGTCTGGAAAAAACCGATGCCGTGCAAGGTCCGGCTCGCCAGCAGAGAAGAGCTTCGGTAGTATGCCAGCTCTGAATCCGCCCGACGACAGTTTCCTTCCCACGCGCAGCAGTCTGCTTTCCAGGCTGAAGAATGCTTCGGACGCCGTGGCGTGGCAGGGGTTTGTGGACAACTACGGGCGGCTGATTTACCAGGTGTGTTTGCGCACCGGCCTCCAGCGGCAGGAGGCGGAGGACATCGTGCAGGAGACGATCACGGCGGTGGCGCGGCAGATGCCGAAGTTCACTTACGACCGCAGCAAGGGTTCGTTCAAAGGCTGGCTCGCGCGCGTGACGCGCAATCACATCGCCGACTACCTGACCAGGAAAACCCGTGAGGCCGCGCACCGCGCCGAGATGCCGGAGGAACAGGCGGAGGCGGAGGATCGCGACACAGAGGGAAGCTGCGAACTGGACACCGTGTGGGAGTCGGAATGGCGGCAGCATTTGCTGGATCGGGCCCTGCGCCGCGTGCAGGAAGTGGTGACGGCGCGCAGCATTCAGATTTTCCAGCTCAGCGCGGTGCAGGGGTGGAGCACGGAGGAAATCGCGGGGTCGCTGGCCATTTCGCGCGCCCGGGTCTATCTCGCGCGGCATCGCGTGGGGCGCATGGTGGCGCGGGAGATCGAGGCGATGAAGAAGGAACTGGAGTAGCGCCAGCGCGCCGCGCCGGGCGGGTGGAAATTTATTTTCGCCGTCGTGCAATATCGGCGCCTTCCCGCCGGAAAGCCTTCTCACCTGACGGACTCTCCAACCAACAAATCATCCACCATGAAACGCCTGCTTCTCTGCTCACTCCTCGCCACCCTCGCCGCCGCGCCGCTGCATGCGCAGGCTCCTTCGCCTACCGCCTTCAGCTACCAGGGCCGCCTCCATGATGCCGGAGCGCCCGCGACGGGGAGCTTTGATTTGAAATTTGAACTCTACGATGCCGATGCTGCGGGGAATCTGATCGGCGCTGCCGTGGAGCGCGCGGCAGTGGCGGCTGCGAATGGGCTGTTCACGACGGACCTGGATTTCGGCGGACCCGAGGTGTTCAATGGCGCGCAGTATTGGCTCCAGATTTCGGTGAAGCCTGCGGGTGGTCCTGACTACACGGTGCTCGCGCCGCGGCAGGTGATCCGCCCGGTGCCGTATGCCATTCGCGCGCAGCAGGCGGCGACCGTGGCGGATGGGAGCGTCACTGCCGCCTCGTTGGCGGCGGGCGCGGTCACGGGAGCCGCCATCGCGCCTGGATCGGTGGCGCTGGATCAATTAAACACCACGGGCGCGCCGGCCACGGGCATGGTGCTGGCATTCGATGGTGCCAACCTCACCTGGCTCACGCCCGGAGGCGGCGGCGTCGGCGGCGGGAGCCTGACACTGCCCTTCAGTGGCCTCGCTTCGCAGCCAGGCGCTCTGTTTTCCGTGAACAATATGAATGCGACGGGCGACGCGTGGGGCATTTACGGACACAGCCAGACGAACCTCGGCGTTTTTGGCCAGACCCACGGCGAAGCGCAGGCTGGCGTGCTCGGGCGCAATGATGGCGCGACGGGTGTGAATGGCGCGGGCGTATTCGGCTATGCCAGCACTCAGGCGCACGGCGTGCTGGCCATCAGCGAACAGGGCCACGGCGTGTGGGCGGCGACCAACGGGGAGAACAAGGTGTCGGTCTATGCGCAGACGCATCAGAATAGCAGCACGGCGGCGCACTTCCGGCACATCGGCACGAGCGGTTCGGCATTGGTGGCGGATGCGAATGGCGGGTGGGCGGTGTTTGGCCGCAGCCAGACCAGCCTCGGGGTATTCGGTCAGACCATCGGAAACAACTCCAGCGGCGTGCATGGACGCAGCGAGGGCGCGGGCGGTAATGGGGTGTTTGGTTACGCGCCGGGGGGCAGCACCGGCACTGCGGGCGTTAGTGTGGGTGGGCACGGCGTTTACGGGCAGTCGGACAACGCGGCTCATGCCGGTGGCTATTTTCGCAATACCGCGCCGGGCGGCGATGCTCTGCGCGCGGATGGTCCCGTTCGCGTGAATGGCCGCACGGTGACGCAGGTGCTGGAGATCACCGGCGGCGCGGACCTCGCGGAGCCGTTTGCCATGCGCGATCAGCATGAGATCGAGCCGGGCAGCGTGATGGTCATTTCCGGCGAGGGCACGGGCACGCTGGAGTTGAGCACCCGCGCGCACGACAAGCGTGTCGCCGGCATCGTGAGCGGGGCGAAGGGCATTCAGCCAGGGCTGCGCCTGCGTCAGGAGGATGCTGGCGTGGTGGGCGGCGCGGGTGGTCGCGATGTGGCGCTCACGGGCCGCGTGTGGTGTCTGTGCGATGCCACGGACGCCGCGGTGGAGCAGGGCGATTTGCTCACCACTTCCGCCATGCCCGGCCACGCTATGCGCGTAAGCGATCACGATGCCGCCACTGGCGCGATTCTCGGAAAGGCCATGAGTTCCCTGCCGCGCGGGAAAACAGGCCACGTCCTCGTGCTGGTGAGTCTTCAATAATCACGGCCATGAAACGTCTTCTACTCTTCCTCCTGCTCGCGTGTGGCCTGCGCGCGCAAACGCCCACGCTGCATGACTTCGGCTATGAATCCATGCAATCCATGGGCCGGGTGGCGCGGGGCACAGTGCCGCTGCTGCTGCTGACGGTCCAGTTCACCGGCCAGCCGGCGATGGCCCACAGCAACAGCACTTGGGACAATCTCGTGTTCCCGTTTGGCAATGCAGCCACCAGCCCCACCGCCAACGGCTATTTCCTGGAGAATTCCCTCGGGGCCTTTTACTTCACCCGCGCCCTAACCACCACGCCGGCCCTCATCACTCTCAGCGCAGCGGAGACGATGCAGGTGAACAACTCCACCTACACTTACACGAACGCGCAGGGCCAGCAGATCACACTCAACGGATTCGACACGCCCACAGCGCGCACTTATTTGTTCAACCTCGTCACTCAGCGCACCGGCATCAACTGGTCGCAGTGGGACACCAACGGAGACAACGTGATCACCCAGGGAGAACTCTTCATCCTCATGGTCACCAACCGGAGCTCCTTCGCGGCGGAAATGCGGGGCATGACGGTGCCCATCACGGGCACTCCCACTTCCCTGAACCTGCTGGCCACGTTCGTCTCGCACCGCACCAGCCTCATGACCATCGTGCATGAACTCACCCACGCGCTCGGCGCGGAGACCGATCTCTACGGCGACGGCAACCAGAATGTCTTCCTCTCACTGATGGGCAATACCACCATGAGCAATGTGGACGACCGCCGCCTCTTCCATCTCGACCCGTGGTATAAAATGCGGCTCGGCTGGCTGCGTCCGCGCATTTTCAATCTCGACGCTGGCGGCCTCGCCCGGCTGCGCTGCCCGCAGTCGCCCTTCCCCCTTACCGAAGCGGAAGGGCCGGTGATTCTCTACTCTCCGTCGCGCGGCAGCGTGGAGTATTTCATGCTGGAGTGGCGGAATGGAAACCCGCCTGCCGGGCGCGGCTACGATGCGCATGTGGAGAGCACCCAGACACGCGTTTCCGCCGTACCGCCGGGCCTCCTGCCCGGTAGCGGGCTCGCCGTGTGGCATGTGCGGCAGAATGCGAACCACACCCCCATGCTCCTGATGAGCAACCGGCTCTGGAGCGCCTACCACATGAGTCCGGCCCTGCCGGCTGGCCAGCCGGATGCCTTCTTCAATCTCGGCCCCTTCAATCTCGGCGGACGCATCCTGTGGGATGCTCTGACGCCGCCCCTCATCTGGCAGGATGCGGCGCCCACCGGCATTGTCGTGCTGCCGCATCCCTCCCGCGACGGCGGTAATTCCATCCTCGTCGAATGGCTCAGCGGGGCCGCGCACTGGGGCGACTTCTTCTCCGGCCTGCCCTCGCCGAACGGAACCTTCGCCAATCCTTGGCAAACCATCGCCACCGCCGTGCAGAACACCCCGCGCGGCGGCAGGTTGAATCTAAAAAGCAGCAGCACCGCCGCCACCATCGTCATTGATAAACGGCTCATCATCGAAGCCAGCCACAACGGCCCCGCCGTCATTGGTCAGTAACCGCACCACCCATGAAAACACTCCTCTTCCTCGCCGCCGCCACGTTCGCCCGCGCGCAGTATTCGCTGGACTGGACCACGTCCGATGCCGGCGGTGGCGAAAGCAGCGGCGGCAGTTACGCCCTGCACGGCACCATCGCCCAGCCGGATGCCGCGGCCCCGCTTACCGGTGCCGGCTACATTTTGCACAGCGGCTACTGGACCTTCCCTGATCTGCACGCGCCGCTGCCGGAACTCACCCTCACGCTGGATGGCGGATTCGCAGTCCTGACATGGCCAGACCTCGGCTTTCCCGTCCTGCTGGAATCCAGTGATGACCTCAGCCTCTGGACCCCTGTGGACCCGCCGCCCGCCGCCAATGTCTGGGCGGAAGCAGAAGCCGCCCGCCGCTTTTACCGCCTGCGCCCCGGACCATGAATCCAGGCTGGTGGATAGGCTTTAGCCGATTACTCCCTCCCCGCGCCGGGCTTCCCAAAAAGAAGTGGCGGCTGCGTCGCAGTTTGTTTTTCATCGGCTAAAGCCTATACACCAACCCATGTCCACACCTCCCGCCATTCCAGACCACACGCTGCTGCGCGTCATTGGGCGCGGCAGTTATGGGGAGGTGTGGCTGGCGCGGAATGTGATGGGAACGCACCGCGCGGTGAAGATCGTGCGCCGCGATGCCTTCGACAGCGACCGGCCCTACCTCCGCGAGTTTGAAGGCATCCGCCGCTGCGAACCGGTGAGCCGTGCGCACGACGGGCTCATTGATATTCTCCACATGGGCCGCTGCGATGAGGAAGGGTGGTTCTATTATGTGATGGAGCTGGCCGATTCGACCGATCGGTCTGAGCAGACCGATCATTCCACCTACCGCCCCGCCACGCTCTCCGCGCGCCTCACCGCAGGCAAAATGCTGGAAGTCACCGAGTGCCTGCGCATCGCTGAGTCGCTCGCCGGGGCGCTCGCGTTTCTGCACGAGCAGGGGTTGATCCACCGCGACGTGAAGCCGTCGAATGTCATGTACGCTGGCGGCGTGCCCAAGCTCGGCGACATCGGGCTGGTCGCGGAGGCGGGCAGTTCGCGCAGCTTTGTCGGCACCGAGGGATTCGTGCCGCTGGAGGGGCCGGGTACCGAGCGCGCGGACATCTTTGCCCTGGGCAAGGTGCTCTACGAGGCGCTCACCGGCATGGACCGGTCACAGTTCCCCCTGCTCCCGCGGGAGTGGCGTCATGCGTATGATTTCGAGCAGCGCGTGGAGTTGAATGAGATCGTCCTGCGCGCGTGCGAAGGTCAGCGCGAGCGGCGCTACTTTTCCGCACGCGAGATGCTGGCGGACATCGCGCTGGTGGCCAGCGGACGGTCGGTGAAAAAACTGCGCGGCATGGAGGGCAAGCTGCGCGCGCTGCGCTGGCTGGGTGCCGCTGCCGCAGTCATCACCGCCGCCGCCGTGGGCTTTTCCCTGCTGGGGCAAAAACAGGCCGCGCGCGAACGCACGCTGCGCGAGCGGGCCGAGAATGCCGAAGCGGAGAGCCGCGAGGGCCGCTACGCCGCCATGCTCGGTCAGGTGCAGGCCGCGCGGCACGACCGCTCGCCCGGCGCGGCGGCAAAGGCGCTCGCCATCGCTGCGGAACTCGCACGCCTCCGCCCCACGCCGGAACTGCGCAATGAAGCCGCCTTTCTGCTCGGACGCGGCGAATTCCGTGCCCGCGCAGACCTCCATGTGCCCGGCAATGGCCAGGGCTGCGCCATTCATGCCGACACCGGCATGGTCGCGCAGACGGAACTCTTTGCCGACCAGAGCATCGCCATCACGTTTCACATCGCCGGCGGCAGCGAGGCTCCGCGCACCGTGCGCATCCCGGACGTACCGCTGCACTATCAGTGGCCCGCCTTCTCAGACGATGGCCGGCGACTCCTGCTGGTGTCCGCCTACGGCGGCGGCGTGGTCATAGATGTCGCCTCCGGCGAGGCGATCACCCGCATCGCCACCGGCACCACGAGCACATCGCTGCTGAACTTTTGCGGCGACGACGGCAATCGGCTCGTGCGCCAGTCATCCTCCGGCGGCCTCGCATTCTATGAAATCCCGGGCGGCGAGCGCACCGTCCTTGCCGTGGACTGGCCGGTGACAAATCAACTCGCCGAACAGACTCTGCCCACGCCCTCGCCGGATGGGAAATCCGTGCTGCTCGTCCATCATGGAATCATACCCGTGCGGAATTGGCTCGATGTCTTCCCGCTCGTCGTCGAGCCTCCACCAGGCGTTAGTCCGTTCGTGGGTTCCGCGTGTCTGGTGGAGAGCGCCACCGGTCGCATCCTCTGGCAAGTGGACGGTCCGGACGATCAGGCCGTGGCGTGGTCGCCGGATGGCGCTCGCATCGCGGTGCGCTGTGCTGGTGAAATCCGCATCCTCGACGCCGCCACCGGCGCGACCACCGCCACCGTTCCTCAGCGTATATATAGTGGCGGCACGCGGCTGTGCTTCATCGGCTCCTCCAATCTCCTCGCCTGGTCCACATGGGCGCAGAACGGCAGCTATGATCTCCTGCGTCAGGAAATCACGCCCGGTCTGCCGTGTGAGCCTGCCAACTATGGACCGCGCACCCGGCGGCTGTTTTCCGCGGCGGACTCTGGCGTGCGCGCCGCCGAGTGGCGTCCGTCTCCCGTGCTGCGCTTGCTCCGTCCGCCCAGTCAGGAACGGCTGGGCATCCATGTGAACATCAGCCCCGATGAACGCTGGCTCATCTGCGGCACGGGCGAGGCGTTTCACATCTTCGACCTCGCCAGCAGCGATGAAACCGCCGCGAGCATTCTCCGTGCGCGACTCGCCAGTGAAGTCACGTTTCCCGAATCCGGCAGCATCGAATTCCACAGCCGCGATGGCATCCACCGCGCCCCCTGGAATGGCGCGCCGCCCGCATCGCTCCCGCCTCCCGGTGCTGCCGAATTGCCGGCCGGCAAGCATGCCACCTATACCGCCTGCTCCGCCGATGGAAAAGTCAGGGCCTACAGCGGCAGCCGGTTCATCCGCGTGCTCAGCGAGAGCGCCGCCCCGCGTGACTTCCCCACCGGTGACAGTGGAAATCCGCTCAGCCTCAGCCCCGATGGCCGCTGGCTTGCCGTCGGCGCCCAGCACAGCGGCACTGTTCGAGTGTGGGATCTCATGAGCGCCGTCGCGGAGCCGGCTAAAGAGCTGCCGTGCGGCACCGTCGCCGTACCCGCCTTCAGCCCGAACGGTCAATGGCTCGCCTGTTCCGGCCACGACGCCACCCTCATCCTGCGCCCCGGCACCTGGGAGGAAGTGCGTCGCCTGCCCTGCGGCAGCGGCGGACTCATGGGCCATCCCCATTTCACGCGTGACAGCCGGCACCTCATGGTCCGCAGCGCGTGGAACACCTGCTGCCTCGTCGAGACCGGCACCTGGCGCACCCTGCTGCACCTCGCCTCCCCGCCGGAGGAGACGATCAATCGCACCGCCCTCAGTGCCGGCGGCAGATACTTCGCCGCCGCCGGTGCCCGGCACGAGATCTACGTCTGGGATCTCCATGCTCTGCACGATGAACTGATGAAGCTCGGCCTGCCAGAAGACACGGCGCCCGCCATGCGCGCGGTTGGGCAGTGATTCCCATCTTGCGTTCGCAACGCCGGCTGCCGTCCTGGTCTTCAGCCTCCCCCCAAATCCGCGTAGTTCTCTGGAGCACTATTTTCCCAGTGGAAACGCCGGAGGCACCCGCTATGGCGTCCCATGGTTCGCAATCACATCGCCGTCATAGACTTCGGCTCCCAGTACACTCAGCTCATCGTGCGCCGCATTCGGGAGCTGGGATTCTTTTCCAAACTCTATCAGCCGTCGGAACTCGCCGCTGCGGGATCGCCCGCCGCCGTCATCCTCTCCGGAGGGCCGCGCAGCGTCTCGGAGGCCGATGCGCCGGACATTGATCTGGAATGTCTCCGCGCTCTCGGCGTGCCGGTGCTCGGCATTTGCTACGGGATGCAACTTCTGAGCAAGCGTCTCGGCGGATTCGTCGCCCCCGGCAATACCAGGGAGTACGGCCCGGCCCGCCTTTTGCCCTGCGGCGTGGAGACGCTCTTTGGCGGACTTTCCGCCGACTCCCAAATCTGGATGAGCCACAGCGACACCGTGAAGGAGCCGCCCCCTGGCGCGACCATCGCCGCGACGAATCAGGACGGTGTGCCCGTCGCGCTCCAGTTTGCACCGGACTGGTTCGGCATTCAGTTCCACCCGGAAGTCAGCCACTCGCATGAGGGCATGAAGATTCTGGCCAACTTCCTCAAGCTCGCGCCAGCCGCAGAGCCGTTTCGCATCGAGAGTTTCAAACAGGAACTCATCACCATGATCCGCGAGCGGACCCACGGACGCGAAGTTGTCTGCGGCGTCAGCGGCGGCGTGGACAGCACCGTGCTCGCCGTCCTTCTCAAGGAAGCCGACGTGCCGCACCGCGCCATCTTTGTGGACACCGGCATGATGCGGAAAGACGAAGCCGCGGAAGTGGAGGCGCAGTTCAGGGAACTCGGCGTGCGCATCCAGACCGTCCACGCCGGCCCGCGTTTTCTCGCCGCCCTCGCCGGCGAGACCGACCCGGAAAAGAAGCGCACCATCATCGGGAATCTCTTCATTGATGTCTTCTGGGAAGCCGCCGCCAACGTGGAAATGCTCGCCCAGGGCACACTCTATCCGGACGTGATCGAGAGTGCCACCAGTGGCAGCATCGCCAGCAAAATCAAAACGCACCACAACCGCGTGGAGCGCATCATGGACCTCGCCAAAGAAGGCCGCGTCCTGGAACCCCTCGCCGAACTCTTCAAAGACGAAGTCCGCGCCCTCGGACGCGCCCTCCACATCCCTGCGGCCATCCTCGGTCGCCATCCGTTCCCCGGGCCCGGACTCGCCGTCCGCTGCCCCGGGGAGGTGACGGAGGAGAAACTCAGCATCATCCGTGAGGCCGATCACATTTGGATGGGGATGTTGAAGTCGTCCGGTCTCTACGACAAAGTCTGGCAGGCCTGCGCCACCCTCATTCCCGTGAAAACCGTGGGCGTAAAAGGCGACGAACGAAGCTACGAATTCGCCATCAGCCTCCGCGCCGTCACCAGCGAGGACGCCATGACCGCCGACTGGGCGAAGCTCCCGTGGGACTTCCTCGGCCAGGTCAGCAACGCCATTCTCAACGGCGTCAAAGGCATCAACCGTGTCCTCTACGACATCTCAACGAAGCCGCCCGCGAGCATTGAGTGGGAGTAGAAGAAGGTTGAAGGATGCCGGATGAGGGATGAAAGGGCAGCCATGAAGGCGCGCGCTCTGAGAATCTTTACCGTAGCCAGTGCCGCTCTGGCGGTGGGTTGCGAAAAGCAGGCCCCCGCGCCTTCCAGCGCGGCGACTCCGTCCGCCTTTTCCGTGCGGGCTCTGACGGCGGAGCGCTCTGGCGACCACGTCCACCTCACGGTCACGGCCCGGATAAAAAACACTGGCCCCGCCCCGCTGTCTCTCACCGCCCCCGTCGTCCAACTTTTTACCGGCGATAACAAAAAGGCCGCCGCGTTCGTCGCTCCTGGCCTTGAGCCTGCGGTCATCGCTGCCGGGGCGGAAATGGACGCCGAGACGCATTGGTGGCTCGCAGGGGCGGACGTGGCCGACGCGCTGACTTTGGAAGTCACCGGCATCCGACAGCCTCTAAAGTCCGCCGGCTCCATTGCTTTTGATTCACTGCCAGAAAACAAACCCATCGCCATCCCACTGCCATGATTGCTTGCCTTCGCGTCCTGCTGCCCGTTTTCATCTTAACTGCCGGATC
>JANOZA010000429.1:0-7066 GCA_031429155.1 Verrucomicrobiota bacterium
GCCCGGTTCACAGTGAGGGGCCGTCCACGAGGGAGAGGACGATCTGCCAGCGGCGTCTCCTGGGCCAGTCCGAACAGTGCTTCGTCCATTGGTCGGGGCTGATGTTGGGAAGGCTGGAATTGCCGGCTTAGATGTCCGAACCTGGAACGCGCGCGCAGCATTCCGGGCAATTGAACGTCCCTGTCTCCGAGTGCAGCGCCATTCGCTTGCTTCAGCCGCACCATATCATCCCGTCTGTGACCGTCTCCGGCTTTTGCTTTCCTTTCGCTCGGCCCGTGGACAGCTTCCGCCGTTCTTCGCCACGCCATTCGCGGGGTGGAAACGAAGCTCCCCGGCGGGAGGTGCGCAGACCCGCAGGGGGCCTTGCGACACCAGCTCCCTCTCGCAATGACAGCGCCCCGTAAATGCGGAGCCTGTTGCGTTACGCCCTCAGATGACCTTGCGGCCCTGGATCAGTTTGACGAGGACGACGATGACAGCTACGACGAGCAGGACGTGGATGAAGCCGCCCATGGTGACGCTGGTGACGAGGCCAAGCAGCCAGAGGACGATAAGAATGATGGCAATGGTCATTAACATAATATGATTCCTTTCAGTTTGAGTTAGAAGCAGCCTGCGGCCCCCATGGGGCGCTGCTGCCGGCTGGGGGAGCCTGGCAACAACGCCTTGGAGACCAGCGTGGCTGGAAAATTATCTTGTGGAGTTTTGAATTCCGTCGCCGGCGCGCTCGACATCGCGGCCCACGCCGCGGACAGTGTTGCAGCTTGAGCCGAAAATGGTCCAGAGCGCTGAAGTGAGGACGAGAAGCAGGAGACGTTTAGGTGATGTTTTCATGGTTATATTTGGGTGTGCGGGATTGATGTTGTGTTGAGAGATTGGAAGGCCGGCAGGACCTTAGTCATGGAACTTTCTGATGGCGTCCTCCACCATTTCGCGGGTTTCGCCGGTGCGTTTTTGAATGCGGCCAACCAGTTCATCCTGTTTGCCGTCGAGATACTGGAGATCGTCATCCGTGAGCCTGGCCCATTGTTGTTTGAGCTTTCCTTTGATGATGTTCCAGTCGCCTTTGATTTCGAGTGTTGTCATAGGCGACCTGTTTACTCCGGCTGAAGAATTCCCGCTATGGGGTGAAACCCTACTTCCGGTTGCCGCCCTGCGCCCGCCAGGCCAGCCAGAGACTCGACACGAAGCCGGCACACTTGAGAACAGTCTGCAGGCGGGACGGTTTCAGAGCGGCGTTGAGACGCTTCTCGCGCTGGACCGCCGCCAGCCCCGCCACCAGTCCGGCCGCGGAAGACGCGACTGAGCGGATGCCTCTGGTGCGTTCATTGAGCGCACGGACACCTGTTGTCACGACACTCACATCCCTGACCAACTGCGCCCGGTTGAGCTCACTTTCGGCTAGCAGCAGCCGCTTCCGCGCCGCGAGGGGGTTTATTCGAAGATTGTTTCCAGACATACACGGTCCTTGTGGAGTTGCTCAAAGGTGGAGGGAAGGTTCTGCCAGTTCCGCAGCAGTCCGGTGAGGCGCCGGTGGATCAGCACCGCCGCCGTTCCATAAAGGAGTGTCAGCGCCAGCATCACCGTGACCGGTGCCAGTTCATAGAACAGGAACACAATCAAGCCTGTGAACACCATGCCCCCGAGAAGACCAAAGGCCGCCGCTCCGAATGCCAGAAAGATGGCGCGCAGGAGAAGCACGCGCTCCTCCTGCACTTCCACTCTCAACAATTCGAGACGGTTGGAGCCGATGGTCAGCAGAGTGCGCGCAATCTCTTTGGAGTTCGCGGTAAGCTGGCGAAGACTGTCTTGAGCGGATTCCATTGCAGAATCAGGAACAGTGGCACCGGCGGGCGACGAGATAGCCGAAGAGCACTCCGAGCCCCACACCGGTGGCGATGGCTTTGTAGGGATGCTCATGCATGGCTTCATTGGCCACTTTCGCACCTTCGACGGCCTTATCCTTTACCCGGCCATACATTTCTTTGCCGTTGTCGAGAGCGGCGGCGAGACGCTTCCGTGCTTCATCCACTTTGTCGCCCGCCATGTCAGCGGTGGCGACCATCAGGGCGTGTGCGTCCTCTGCGAGTTGTTCCATTTCGTTGCTGATTGCCCGGGTTTGTTTGCTCATAAGTTTTGTGTGGTGTGGGTTGCGGGTTGCCGGCTTTTGAACGGCCGGGGTCCCCTCGCTGGCTAGTAGCGCCGGGTGGTTTGGGTTTCCACGGTGCTGGAGGAAAACGGCCGGCTGATCGTGGTCTCCTCCGTCGTTGTGGTGTGTGTTGAAGGCCGCGGCTGCTCCACGGTCGTGCAGTTGGAGAGAAGGAGAATGCCTCCCAGGCTGAGAAATGAGATAATGATGGTTTTCATGGATTTGGATTTGGGGTGTTACTTGTCGGTGGTGGTGGTTTTCGTTTTCTTTTCTTCCGTGGTCGTGGATCCAGGCGGATTGACGATGATGGTCTTGTTCTCGACCTTCTCTTCTTTTGCTGGCGGATTCACGATGGTGGTGCTGTTTTTCTCGACGGTCTTCTCGGCCGGCAGAGGGGTTATGCGGGCGTCACAGCCGGCGAGAAGGATTGCCGCGAGAGCGGGGATTATTTGTTTTTTCATGGTTGTATCAGTTGCGGTGTTTGAAGTGAGGGAGGCATCAGGCAAAGACACCCGGCCCGGTTGGTGATAGAGGGTGGCTACTTCCTGTCCGTCGTGGTGGTGGTGGTAGTCTTTTTGGTCTCCACGATCGGCGGCGGGACTGCGATGGGAGGCGGGACCACGGCCGCTTTGCGAACGATCACCCTGGAAACCAGGAGTGTGTCTCCCACCTTCGTATATTGCAGCGTCACCGGAACACCGGATTTCACCGTCGTGACCGAGACCGGATTGCCGGCTTCATCCACATAGGAAGTGGTCTTGCTGTAACTGTAGCGAATGGGGTCAGGTGATGCTTCCGTGCGCACCGTGATCCGGTCTGCACCGAACTCACCGATGGTTCCCATTGAGGTCGTGAAGTCAGGAGCCGCGACGTCCCTCCTGACGACGAGCTTCGACGCGATCATCGAGTTGCCGACTTTGGTATAATATACCGTAACCGGCAGGCCGGACTTTACTGTGTTGATGGACACCGGGCGCCCCTTCTCATCCACGTAGGTCGTCGTCTTGCTGTAGGTGTAGTTGATGGGATCCGGTGACGCCGTTGACCTGATAATGATCCGGCCCGAGCCGAACTCACTGATCGTGCCGAAGGTCCTGGTGGCAGTCTCCGTGGTTCCTGCAGGAGCGGCGAGAACTTTCCTCACCATGACTTTGGTAGCCACGAGGGTGTCTCCCACTTTGGTGTAGTAAACAGTGACCGGCAGTCCGGACTTCACCGTCGTGACCGCCACGGGGTTTCCCGCCTCGTCCACGTAGGTCGTCGTTTCACTGGAGGTGTAGCGCAGAGGCTCCGGTGCCGTCTCGCTTTTGATGACGAGCAGTTGGGGACCGAATTCACTGATGGTGCCCTCGGAGGTCACAGCCGTTTCGACAGTCTCGACGGTTTGTGCAAACGTGGTGGTGATGGTGAGCGGCGACCCCGTGATGAGAAGCGCTCCGATAACATTGAGGGTGGTAGTTTTCATTGGCCATCATTCTGACTGACCGGTGGCTCTTTCACTATGGGGTGTAACCCTACTTCCAGTCTGTCAGCGCCATTCCCGCGCTCTGACTGCGGTGACTCCTCACCCCTTGTCTCCAAACACCTGATCCTTTTGCAGCTCATGCTTTTCAGAAACGCCGTCTCTCAGGAACGGCTTCAGCCAGATGCGTTCGATGGCCGCGTATGAAGCAATGACCGGCAGGGCCGCCAGAGCCCCGGGAATACCCGCAAGCAGCGTTCCCGCAAGCAGACCCAGCAGCACCGTCAGCGTGGACATCCGCAGGCTCTTTCCATAAACCCTGGGAATGATAACGTAAGACTCCACCGCATGAAACAACAGGTATGCGACCAGCACCATGAAACCCGTCTGCGGTGACACGCTGAGGGCAAGCAGGACCGCCGGGGCCGCCGCAATGAAGAATCCCAAAATGGGAAGAATGTCGAAGATGCCGGCCAGAATGGCCAGCATCAGCGCCGCAGGCACGTGGAACAGACTCAGCACCGCCAGGGAATAAACCGTCACCAGCAGGGACGTGATAAACTGCCCGGAGACGTAGCCAAAGATCACTGTCGAAATCTCCTTTGTAGAGCTGCGGATCTTACTGCGGTGCAGCGGCGAAAAGAAAGCCAGCAGCCATTCGTAGATCTTTCGCCCATCAATCAGCAGGTAGAGGGCGATCACGAGCATGAGGGCCGTCTGGGTTATCCCGCCGAGCGCGATGCCGCCGGCTGACCACACATGCCCCATCCATGCGCCGGCTTCGGACCAGTTCGATTTTTCCATCATGCGTTCGATGCTTTGACGAATGGTGCCATTCGCGGGCAACTGATGAAGGGCCTCATTGCTCAACCTCGGAAGGCTGTCGCTGATAATGGCTGCCTGATCAATCAACGCGGGAACGATGAGCGCCATACTTACCCCCAGCAGCGTCAATAAGCCTCCAATGACCACAGTCAGGCTGCCCCAGTGAGGCAATCTCCTGGCCTCCAGCCAGTCCACGAAAGCGTTCAGCGTCACTGCGAGGAAGATCGCCAGAAATACCAGCAACAGCAGCGGCCACAGCATGTAGGCGGCATATCCAATCAACAGAGCCGCAACAATCCTGAGAAACGTGCTCAGCGGAATGTGAATCTCCAGTCGTTGCCGTATCTCCTCCTGGTCAGGGGACGGCAACGCGCTGCCGAATACGACCGGTGCGTCCGGCACCCGTTTCGTCTCCTGACTGGAATCCGGCATCGACATAATCGTGAAGGCGATTTCCGCACTATCCCCGGCTTACAGCCCCAGGGAATGGAGCAGACTGTCGGAAATAATGCCCGTCACTCTCAGACCCCGGTCCGCCTGATAGCGGGCGATTGCCCTCCTGGATTGCGGACCGATCTGACCATCAATGGAACCCCGGTAATAGCCGCGCCTGCCGAGCGCCTGTTGCACCGCCGCTCCAGCGGAATAGTTGCTCCCGCGACTGTAGTACTCCCGCGGAGCCAATTCCCTGGTGGCATAATATCTGACATCCGGACGCTCATAGTAGTATGCCGAGCGGGGAGGACCGTAGTAGTAACCGCGTCCGGCATAACCGGTGCCAAACGACAGTGTGAAACCGGACCGCGGATGCGAACGGTACACCAACCGGTCGTGATCGTTGTGCTTCGTGTCGTGATGACCCGTATTGTGGTCGTTGCCTTTGGGCTTCTTGTCCTTGGCTCCCGCGGCCTGGGGCAAAAGGCAAACCGCCGCCATGAGGGCGGCGCTCAGGAATCGCGTCAGTGGAAAAGAGGATGTTTTCATAGCGTGGTCGGCAGGCACCCGGAGGTATGGATGCCGCTTTCGGAAGCCAGCATCCCCCTCGCACCCGAAACCGGCTATGGGGTGTAACCCGACCACGGGGCTCATTGCCCTGGTCCCCGCACGAAATTCGTCTCCGAAACCCCAGCTTATCCCGCAGAAACGCGCGCACCTCCTCCGCACGCGAATAATTGAACAAGGTGTGTATCCCCCAGATGGTCGCAGGTTTTTGCACTGGTGGCATTAGCTATAAAATGGATACCGCCTTGTACCTTCTTCATGGTCAATCGTCGAGGTCTTCATTGAGCGCACCGCCCCACTCAGACCAGCCACCCGGCAAATCGAGATCCCTCCGGTATGGATCCTTTGGCTCGGGTTCCTGATCCTGCGATGGGTCTGCCGGGCCGCCCTGCGGCAGGGGAAATCCTGTCCATTCCAGCAGCACCAGCCACGACTTCCAGCCGGCATGACGCAGCACTTTCTCACCCCACAAAAGCTTCTGTCCCCTCACCCACCACCGCAGCCGTTTCCCGTCCACCGCCGCTTTCACTTCAGCGCGACTGCTCAGGTCCAGCCACGTCAACAGAGTTACCACCCGTCCCGGCAGGAGAGACAAGGCATCCTCCTGATTCTCGTCATGATCCCGCATTCTCTCTTTGGCCTCAGCAAAGATTTGCCGTGCCCGATGCACACTGACTCCCAGTTCCTCCCCGATCCGGCGGTAACTCACTTGTTCCTCCTCCCGCAGACGCAACACCTGCTGCTCCCGCTTACTCAACAGCTCTCGGCGTATGTTCATGCTCATGCGGATGCACCTGACGGATGGGCGAATATTGCACAGCCGCTACCCGCCGCAAGCCCTCTCCGATGCCCCGCCGGGAGAGTAACCGGGGGAAACGGCAACCCGTGGCCGATGGCACAGGGGACAAGATTCTTGGAGGCTGGTGGAGAAGCCGAGTCAGGCGATCCGTACGCCGGACGGTGAGTGACACGATTGATGCAAACCCAAAGGAAGGGTGAATTCGCTCCGGCATCAATTCCTGGATTTGCCATCCGGGGGATTTGACGGAACCAGGCCAGGAAGCGGGAAATTCATAGCCGATTCACCGGAACTTACATGAGAAAGCACGGGAGCCTGCGGCATCCCCGCGCAACGGGGGGCATCGTCGGGAACTCAACTACAGTGGTATGGATCTCACTCAGAGACCCGCAACAGATCCCAGACCTGGGTGAAGACTTTAGCAGGAAAGCCTGCGGCTTCCTTGATGCGATGGTCGCGGGCGAGGAGGTTTTTCATCGCGGCGAAGTGTTTGGCTTCGGAGGGGGAGATGAGTTTGCGGAGTCTCGCCCAGTAGGGCTGCACGGGCACAGGGAAGTCGCTGCCGTGGAGAAGGCGGTCGTGGAGGTCGGGCCGGGCGAGCATGGCTTTGAGACCGGCGCTGCGGAAAGGAAGGTTGAGGGCGCTTAGATCGGCGTAGAGATTCGGAAAGCGCGCCATCATTTCGACCAGCGATGGCAGGTAGTCGCGATCGCGGACGCCGCTTTTCGTCGCGCAGTGGGCGGCGATAACGGTAACGCCGCAGTCGAGGGCGCCGGTGAGCGTCGCGGGATCGGCCAGCTTTTTATCAAATTGCGGGACGGTGTGCTCG
>JANOZA010000430.1:0-2960 GCA_031429155.1 Verrucomicrobiota bacterium
TGAGCGTGAGAGCAACGAGGAGACCGGGGAGGACGAGTTGGAGCTTCATGACGGGAGGGGGAACGGAAAATTGGCGGATGACAGGTGAGGAGTCGTTTTGACGAAACGATGGCGACACTACACACTGCTTCCCCCCTGCCCCGTATTAAGGTGTAAAGAATATGTCATGGCCGGGCGCGCCTTCGGCATGGTGGGGACATGCCCCCGATTCTTAATGGAAGTGCATTGTGACAAGCGGGCCCGTTGAGTGGCTGGCTCAGCGCTTCGGGCGGACGATCTTTCCGTAAATCTCCCGGATGATCGGGAAGTTGTTCTCTATGAACCAGGGAATGAACACGAGGAGCAGCAGAACAAGGAGGATGGCGTCCCGGTCGTGAATGGAAGGGCTCAGCGCAAAGGCCAAAGCCAGTGCGGCGATGATGATCGCCGTGCTTAGAGTCCTGAAATTACCGTTCGGCGGCTCCATTTACTTCAACTCGTTCCACTTATTGACGAGGCCTTCACGCACGCCGCCCATTTCGTAGAGTTTGGCTTTGTTGTGCTTCATCTCTTCACGGGTGACGCCGGTGATAGCGTAGTCCTTGCGGAGGAAGATAGCCTGCTCAGGACAGACTTCTTCGCACATGCCGCAGTAGATGCAGCGGATCATGTCTATCTCGAAGGCCTTGGGCCGCTTCTCGACTTTGGCCCATTTATTGTCGGATGGAATTTGCTCCGGGGTGATGGTTATGGCGCGGGGCGGGCAGATGAATTCGCAGAGCTGGCAGGCGACGCAGCGTTCGCGGCCGTGTTCGTCGGTGACGAGGGCAGGGGCGCCGCGGTAGTGCTCGGGAAGTTTGTCGTCCCATTTCTCCTCGGGATACTGCATGGTGACCTTCGTCTTGCCGCGCATGAGGCGAATGAGGTGGCCCAGGGTGATCTTCATTCCCTTGATGATGGAGGGAAAGTAGAGCCGCTCGGCGAGGGAGAGTTTGGGACGTGAGACGGTGTAGGCCATGCGCGTGGGGGCCGGGGAAGGGCCGGACGATGAGGCGTTTCCTAAAGAGCGCCGGGACACGTGATGCAAGGCGCTTGTGGGGGAATTTCCGGCACGTGCGGTGTCCGGTATGGGTGGTGGAGGGAAGGGCAGGGGACTAAATCCCGGCTACGGCATTGCGGGACTGGCTCAACGCACTGATAGTGCCGGGCCTCGCCATCGTATCCGCTTCCCCGTTTCATTCCACCTGTGGTCAATCCCGCTAAATATCTTCTCCCTGTCGTCATCCTCTCTGTGATGGCCGGCACCGGCTATTATCTGTCCACGAGGGTTCCGCCTGTGGAGCAGGCGCCGCACAAGCTCACTCTTATTCCCGTGACGGCGGCGGTGCTCGCGCCTCAGGAATATACGGTGGTGGTGCCGACCTACGGGGAAGTCCGGGCGCGGACGGAGAGTTCGCTCATTCCGGAGGTCAGCGGCATGATCCAGGCCATTTCGCCGGCGTTTCGCGAGGGTAGTTTCTTTGAAGCCGGCGAGGAACTCGTGAAACTGGACGACCTTGATCTCAAGGCCGCGGTGGTCATCGCGCAGAGTGCCGTGGCGCAGGCGGACACGCTCGTTTCCGAGGAAACAGCGAAGGCGGAGCAGGCGCTGGAGGACTGGAAAGCGCTGGGCCGTTCTGGCGATCCGGATCCGCTGGTGCTCCGCAAGCCGCAGCTTGCCGAGGCGAAAGCGCGCCAGCAGTCTGCCACCGCCACGCTGGAGCGTGCGAACCGCGACCTCCAACGCACCAGCATCAAGGCTCCCTATGCCGGGCGGATCGTGGACAAGCTGGCGGATGTCGGCCAGTATGTCAGCCCGGGTCGTGAACTGGCGAAAATTTATGCCGTGGATGCTGCGGAGATTGATCTGCCGTTGAAGACGAGCGACCTGGAGTTTCTCGACCTGCCGGAGCACTTCCGCGGCGAGAAAATGCCGGTGATGGACAACGGCCCGGAAGTGACTTTCACCGCGCCGTATGCCGGGCGCACGGGTGAGTGGAAGGGCCGGCTCGTCCGCGTGGCTGGCGGCATAGACAAGACCAGCCGGCAGCTCTATGTCACCGCTCAGGTGCAGGATCCCTATGCGCGCCGCGGCGGAGACAATCCGCCGCTGAAGGTCGGCATGTGGGTTTCGGCTCATATCACCGGACGCACGCTCAAGAGTGTCTTCGTTATTCCCCGCGCTGCGGTGCGTGAGGGCGCCCAGGTGTTGCTCATTGATGCTGAGGAAAAGCTGCGCAGCCGCCAAATTACTATCGCTTGGGGCGGACCGGATCACGTCGTCGTCACCAGCGGACTGAAAGAGGGCGACATGCTCTGCACCGTGCCCCTGCACTACGCTGTGGAGGGCAGTAAGGTGAAAGTGAAGCAGATGCCGCTGCCGGCATTCTCCATTCCGGGTGTCGCCATTCCTTTCCAGACGCAGGCGCCGCCTGCCGGGGTCAAGACGGCGAAGAAGGAGTCGTAGGCGCCACCACCCCGCCATTGCCGGCCGTGCCGCCGCTTTCGATGCGTCCGAGCATGTCAATGAAGGCGTCCTCCAGATTCCGTTCCTCGCGGTGAAAGCCGATGACGGGAATGCCTTCGCTGACCATGCGGCGGAGGACGGCGGCGATAATGTCAGGCTCCGCGCTGTCCACGCGGAGGCGGGCACCGTATTTGCGCTCGTCGTCGAGTTTTACGTGAGGGGCGGTGAGGGCCCATTCGATGAGCCGCTGCGGATCGCCCGCGACCTGGACGTCCACGAGTGTGAACGCATCGTCCGTGCGCCGCATGCTGTCGGCGCTGCCGTGGTGAACGATGCGGCCTTTGTCTATAAAGAGCAGGGTGTCGCACATCTCGCCGAGTTCGCTGAGGATGTGGGAGGAGATGAGGATGGTCTTTCCCTCTTCGGCGAGGATGCGGATGAGGCGCTTCAACTCCACGCGCGCCCGGGGATCGAG
>JANOZA010000431.1:0-8272 GCA_031429155.1 Verrucomicrobiota bacterium
CTGGGCTTTTCCGCGGCAGAGGGAGTTGTCTTGGCAATGGCGGTGCCGCTGGTGCGGAGGGACTGGCCGACGCGGAGGGTGCTGGTGTCGGTGAGTCCATTGAGACGCATGAGGGTGGAAATCGGGGTGCCGGTCTCGCGCTGGATGCGGCTGAGGGTGTCACCAGTGCGGACGGTCCACGCGCCGCGAACAGGGGCGGGCGGGGCGAGGTTGACGGTGGTGCTGTCGCCCCGGCGCTGACCGGTAACAGGGGCGGGGAGTTGTTTGGAGGTCTTGGCATTGACCGGAGCCGGGGTCTTGGCGGCGACGGTTTTGGCCGGGGGGGCTCCAGCGCCAGGGATGACAATCTTCTGGCCGAGGACGATGCGGTCGGGGTTGGCGATGTTGTTGGCCTTGAGCAGGCTGCCCAGGCTGATGCCCCGGCTGCGCGCTATTTTCGCAAAAGTGTCGCCGCTTTTCACTGTGTAGCTGCCACCGGACTGGGGCTTGACCGGCGCGGCAAGCACGGAGCTGAAACAGGCTTGGAGGCTGACAAGGGCGATGACTTTACAGGCGAGCGAGTATTTCATGTTGCTGAACATCATAGCGGCACTCTGGGGAATTTCAAAATGTTTTTACGAACTTCCGCAAAAGTTTTTAGATCGGGTTTCCTTCGGGAAAAGGTAAAACGGGACCAGCCGGGGGAGAATGCCTGCTGAGCGGGTCAAAAATCCTTTGGATTTCCAAATAAAGAGCGTTGCCCGGCGGAAGAGCCTGGATAACCTTGCCGACGGAGCCTCGCCCCGGTTCCACTCCCCTTCCCCATCATGCCCCGCCGGAAACTACCACCCCCACCAGTCAGGCCGCCCTATTATATAGCGCGGTGCCTGGCGACCCTGGCGCTGGGAGCTGTCGTGTGGATCGGGTCTGCAAAGGTAGCGACCAGTCCTCAGCCGGAAACGGCAGTCGCCGAAGTGGTCGCGGTGGTGCCACCCGTGCCGGTAGCGTCGCCCGCAATTGTGGCCGGGCCAGCCATTCTCATAGACCCCGGCCACGGAGGCGCAGACCCGGGAACGGTTGCGGGTGGAGAATACGAGAAAACCTGGACGCTGAAAGTAGGCACGGCTCTGGCGGATGAGTTGCGACGCCGGGGCTGGCCCGTGGAACTGACCCGCGCGGAGGATATCGCCGTGGCGCTCCCGGACAGGGCGGTTGTGGCGAATCGCGAGCCAAGGCTGGCGATGGTGAGCATTCATTTCAACGCCGGCGGCCCGGAAGCGGCGGGCGTGGAGACCTATTATGCCTGGCCGAAGACTCCTGAAGTCATGGCCCGGGTGGCATCGGTCAGCGGCGTGCCCGCAGGCCTCTCGCTGCGCGATGACCGGGGACTGCTCCTCGCCGGCGCGCTCCAGGCCAGCGTCTGCGCAGCCACGGGATCGAAGAACCGCGGCGCGCGGAACGATCCCGCGCTGCTGGTGCTCAATCGCACGGAATGCCCCGCCGTGCTGGTGGAATGCGGCTTTCTCACCAACCCGGCGGAATGCGAGACCATCAAGACGGACGCCTGGCGGGCGAAACTCGTCCACGGTCTCGCCGATGGCCTCGAATCCTGGCTGCACGCCGCGAAGGTCGAAGGCTACGGCCTCGTGATGGAAAAGCCCGCCGTCCCCGCAGCGGCACCCGTCGCGCCCTAATTGCCACTGGACGCGAGGCACGCGCGGTGCTTAGGACGCCCTCCTCTCGCTTCTTCATTTTTCATTCTGCATTTTTCATTTCCTCCCCCACCATGTCCTACACCACCTGCACCGTTCCCGCCGGAGATAAAATCACCATCAGCGGCGGCAAGCTGACCGTTCCCGCCCATCCTATCGTGCCCTTCATTCGCGGCGACGGCACGGGCCCGGACATTTGGGCATCTAGCGTGCGCGTCATGGATGCCGCCGTGGAGAAAGCCTACGCCGGAGCGCGGAAAATCGCATGGATGGAAGTGTTCGCCGGTGAGGCGGCGAAGAACAAATTCGACAACTGGCTGCCGGATGACACCGTGGACGCTTTCAGAGAATTTCTCGTCGGCATCAAAGGCCCGCTAACGACACCTGTGGGCGGCGGGATTCGCTCCCTGAATGTGGCGCTGCGTCAGATGCTGGACCTCTACGTGTGTCTGCGCCCCGTGCAGTATTTCACCGGCGTGCCGTCGCCCGTGAAGCGCCCGGAGGCCGTGGACATGGTCATTTTCCGCGAAAACACCGAGGACATCTACGCGGGCATCGAATACGCCGGCGGCACGCCCGAGGCGCAGAAGGTGCTGGACTTCATCGCTAAGGAGTTCCCAAAAGACTTCACGAAGATCCGCTTCGGTACCTCGCAGGCTGTGGTGGACTACATGAAGCTGGCGTCGCCGGAGCACACGATGGAAAATTACCCCGTCACTGTCGGCGTGGGCATCAAGCCAGTATCACAGGTGGGCACCATCCGCCTCATGAAGAGCGCGGTGGAATACGCCCTGACGAACAAGCGGAAGTCCGTGACCATCGTGCATAAAGGGAACATCATGAAGTTCACCGAAGGCGCGTTCCGCGACTGGGCGTATGCCGCTGCGGGCCGGATCTTTGGTGATAAAGTTTATACCTGGGCGCAGTGGGAAGCGACGAAGAAGGAAAAGGGCGAAGCCGCCGCTAACGACGAGCAGAAGGCCGCACTGGCCGCTGGTCGAGTGCTCATCAAAGACGCCATCGCCGACATCGTGCTCCAGCAAGTCCTGACACGTCCGACGGATTTTGACGTGATCGCCACCCTGAATCTCAACGGAGACTATCTCTCCGACGCGCTGGCCGCGCAGGTCGGCGGCATCGGCATCGCCCCCGGAGGAAACATCAACTACGTCACTGGCCACGCCATTTTCGAAGCCACCCACGGCACCGCGCCGAAGTACGCAGACAAAGACCTGGTGAACCCCGGCAGTGTGGTGCTCTCCGGCGAAATGATGCTGCGCTACATGGGCTGGGGAGAAGCCGCGGACCTGATCATCAAAGGCCTCAACGGTGCCATCGGCAGCAAGCGCGTGACCTATGACTTCGCCCGCCAGATGGAAGGCGCCACGGAGATCAAGTGCTCCGAATTCGGCGACAACATCATCGCGCACATGTAATCGGCGGAGTCCCGCATGAACCCTGTCGCATTCCTCCGGCGCATCGCGCTGGCCGAGGCCACTTCCTACCTGGTGCTGCTGGGGATAGCCATGCCGCTGAAGTACTGGGCCAACATGCCGATGGCGGTAAAAGTAACCGGCTGGATCCACGGCCTGCTGTTCGCCGTCTTCTGCTGGGCGCTGCTGCAGGCGCTGCTCCGCGCGGGCTGGTCGGTGTGGCGCTGCGCGCTGGTCTTCGCGCTGTCGTTCGTGCCCGTCGTTCCGTTTCTGTTCGACCGGAGGATGAAGGAATGGGAGCGAGGGGAGCCGATCTCGTAAATTCAGGATCTAACGGCAGTCACACGATAACCACGCGCGGCCAGTTGGGCGACCATGCCCTCCGGACCGATGAGATGGTCCAGCCCCACAATGATCATCGCAGGCTTCGCGGCTTCGATGGCGTCCAGTTTCGTCACCCATCCGGCATTCCTTGCGGCCACGATGCTGCACCACGATTCGTTGGAGGCATAGTCCGGCGGACGGAGCAGCCGCATGGCGTCCTTCTCAATGCCTTTCCGCCAGGCTGCGGTGACGGCAGTGTAGAAGTCCGTTATCCCGGACAGGGACTTCATCGTGTCCGCCAGATTCCGGTCCTGTTCAGCAGCGCTCAGTTTGCTCAGGGACTCCACCGACCGTGAGGCCTTTTCCAGTCCGCGGACCGGCTTGTCGTCGTGATCCGCGCGCTGGGCGAAGTAGTTGTCCACTCCGTGCCTCGTCAGAATTCCGGCGCGCTCGTATTCGAGATTCATCAAATAGATGCCGAGATACCACGGCTGCATCCGGCTTACAGATTCCGCGCTGATTTTGCGCGCCGCGAGGTATTTCCGCAGTGCCGCACGCGTGGGCGCTGACAGGAAATCATCCACCCGTTTCCGCCCGGAGATCATGCCGCGGCGCTGCGCCTCCGTAGTGCCCGCTCCGGCATTGGCATCGCGCGGGTCGCTCTCAAACCACAGCGCCGCAGACTGCCGGTAAGCCGCTTCATACGCCGCCGGCAGCGGATACGCGTCCGCCTTCAACCGGTGCAGCGACGATGCCAGGAAAATCACCCGCCGGCCCTTCTCCGCACGATAGACAAATCCCGGCCCCGCCGCCACGCCCGCCGTCGCCTTGTCCTCTCCGCGACATGCCGTGGCCAGGCAAAGCACGAGCCACGCCCGTCGCGTCAAGCAGCGCGCAGAGAACTCAGGCAAGCCATTCACGGGTGCCGGGCCTCACGGTTTTTTCTTACCCAGCCTGGACTTCACGCGGCTCCAGAAGGCATCCATGTCCTCCTCCTTCATCGCGTCCACTTTCCTCCGGTTCTCCTCGATGAGCTTCTTCATGTCCTGCTCCCGCTTCTGCGAAGCCGCGGCACTGTCCCGGGCAGCCAGCTTGGGATCGCGCACCGGGATGTCCCGCCGGATGGAGTCTGGATTACTCGCCACCGTTTCTCCACCCTGACCCTTGAAAGTATCCACCGGCACCACCGCCGTGTCCCCGCCCTTCAACTTCCGCCGCTGCGCGATAAATTGCCGCGGGCTATAATAGTTCGAGTAGTCCCGGGCGAACGACGTCTGAAAAGGCCCGATGTTCAGATTCTTCCGGATCTCGAAATGCAAATGCGCCGGATAAAGCCCGTGCGCCGTCCCGATCGTCCCCACCGTCTCCCCGCGCTTCACCATCTGATACAGCCGCACCTTTCGCTGGTGCAGGTGCGCATACACGCTGTCCGCGAACTGAATAGCACCGCCTTCCCCGCGATAGGCGTGGCGGATAATCAGGAGATTCCCCCACGACCGGCGGTAGTCCTCAGAATAAACCACCACCCCGTCAGCCGTCGCATACACCGGGTCGCCGAGATCACTGTCGCCGCCGCCCTTGCCATTCCAGTCCTCACCCTGGTGCGCATTCGGCATGTAGCCCCGGGCGGTGTAGTAGCCGACCGCATCCGGCTTGCCCACCGGCAGATCGAAACCATCCGCCACCTTCACGCGAATGGTATGCCCGGCCTGCACGGCCAGCGTGCTCAGCAGCCAAAGGACGGGCAGCACCAGCAGGCGGCACAGGGGGGTGAACGGATGCAGTTTCATGTTACGCTGCCAGTCCTACGGCGGGGCGCGATTCCCGGCAAGTGCAGGAAACTCAAGCCGCCGGCGCCGCCGCGCCACACGCCTCCACACATTCCCTCACCAATCGCGGCCCGCGATAGATCAGCCCGCTGTAAATCTGCACCAGCGACGCCCCCGCCTGCAACTTCTCCACCGCGTCCGCCCCGCTCATGATGCCACCCACGCCGATCACCGGCATCGCCCCGTCCAGCACCCGGCACAGCCGCGCGATCACCTCCGTCGCCCGGCGTGTGAGCGGCGCACCGCTCAGGCCGCCCCGTTCGTCCGCATTAGGCAGACCCTCCACATGCGTCCGCGACAGCGTCGTATTCGTCGCGATCACCCCTTCCAGTTTCTCCTCCGTGAAAAGCCGCGCCAGTCCGTCGAGGTGCGCGTCCTCCAGGTCCGGCGCGATCTTTATGAGCACCGGCACATGCCGCCCGTGCTGCTGCGCCAGCACCACCTGCTCCGCGCGCAGCGCCCGGATCAACGCCCGGCAACTCTCCTCCTGCTGGAGATCCCGCAGCCCCTTCGTGTTCGGCGAGGAAAGATTCACCGTCACATAGTCCGCCACCGGCCACGCCGCCCGCAGACAGATCAGGTAGTCATCCTCCGCCCGCTCATTCGGCGTATCGAAATTCTTCCCAATGTTCACCCCCAGCACGCCCTTCCACGTCCGCCGCGACACATTCGCCATCCCCTCCGTCATCCCCGGATTGTTGAATCCCATCCGGTTCACGATCGCCTCCTTCTCCACGATCCGGAACAGCCTCGGCTTCTCATTCCCCGGCTGCGGACGCGGCGTCAGCGTCCCGATCTCCACATGCCCGAACCCCATCGCTCCAAACCCATCCACCGCCTCCCCAGTCTTATCCAGCCCCGCCGCCAGCCCCACACGATTCGGGAACCGCAGCCCCCACAACGTCACCGCCCCCGCCTCCGCCGTCCCTGGCAATAGCCGCAGCAACCCCGCCCCCCGCGCCAGCTTCAGCCCCCGCATCGTCACATGATGCGCCGTCTCCGCATCCAGTTGAAACAGCGCCGCCCGCAGCAGCGGCCAGGAACATTCCATCATCCGCCGTGCGGTGTTGGACAGGAAAGAAGGGGGCGTATCAGAATCAGACATTACCCGACACCTGGCACGCCGTTTCCCGCTGACAAGTGCTGCCGCCTGGTGCCCAACGCAAAACGCCCCGCCTCCGGTGAAACGGAAGCGGGGCGCTTTATAAACGAACGGCAATTAAGCCCGGCGGCGGCGCAGCATCCCGAGGGCCGCGAGACCGGCGAAGGCAGCGGCGGTCGGCTCCGGCACGCCATTGGCGCGGATCATGGACACGATTCCAGGGTTGCCTGTGACCGTTCCGAGCACCCCAAAGGCAGTGCCCGGCCCCCCTGCGGCGAGGTTATTCAGATTGAGCGGCGCGGTGGCGTTGAAGGAAACCCAGCTCTCACCGGGAGAGCCAGGGCCGGAGACTGCCCCGGGGAACTTGTTGACATAATTCTGGTAATAGACCCCGGCGAAGAAGCTCTGCCCAACGGTCAGACCCACCGGCGTGATCGGCGTGGTCTGAAACGTCACATTGTCATTGAAGACGGTGATGGTCCCGGCGGCGGAGGACAGCACCTGGGCATCACTGGGGTTGCCGTTCCCGTCCGGGTCACTCCAGATCACCACCGTGAAAGCCTCGCCGCCCACGATATTCGATACACTCGGCAGGGCTGTGCCGAAGACGACGGAAATGGAGACGATGTTCTGGCTGCCTGCCACTGCGGTGAAGTGATTGATACCGGCAGCGGACCAGTTGGGCGAAGTATTGTCACCGACAGCAGCGACCGCAGTGCCGGCGTCTATGGAATAAACCGCAGCGTGAGCCGAAGTCAGAACGGAAAGCGCGGCGAAGCCGGCGAGGAGTGTATAGGATTTCATGGTGGTGTTTTACTTGTGAGGCCGGAGACTACAGACTCCGCCCCGCGACGGCAATATTTTTCTTCACTATCTGCGGAAGCCGTGCGGGGAGGCGCGGCCGCACAGAGCAACTGGGCGGACACGGCCCTACGCCGGGCGGTGGATCGTCATCGGCGCACTGCCCGCGTGGTTCCCCGTACTCAGCACCACATAGACAGCGAACGTCGCCACGGCCCCCGGCTGATTCAGCCCGAATGTCGTCACGAACTCCCGCGGGTCCGCCCCTGCCGGCAGCGTGGCCACCACCTCCGCGTCCTCCGCGCTCCATTCATCGCCCGCCACCGCGTGCAGCTCCATATGATCCAGGTCCGGGTCCGTGCTCGCATCAAACACGATCTTCGCCTTATTCGGCGGCACAAATACTCCGCTCGCATTCACCGCATCCGGCGTCCGCGTCCCCTCAGCCGTTAGTTTCGGCATCGTCTCCAGCAGCGTGCTAGTGGTGGAAAGACGCACCGGCGCTGCCGTCCGGTAATTTTTCAGCGTCTCGTATATTGTCGCCTGCGTCTTATCCCGCGACTTGCGGGTCAGCATCAGCGCCTGCTCCGCCGTCTTTATGTTTGCATGAGCCGTCTGCAGCAGCCCGATGAGCGTGGTAAAAAGCGTCAGGTTCACCGTCGCCGCCCCCGGCTGGCCGAGGATGGCCGGCACCGGCACATTCAGCGTCAATGGCGGCGGCAGACCTGGCGGCATCGTCCCCGAAGCCTCCAGGCGCACCCACAGACTGCGCGCATCCTGCATCGCATTGGAGAACTCCAACAGATTCGCCCCCGCTGCTGGCATCTTCGGGCGCGTCCCCTCAAAGATCGTCCCGCCATAGTAAGTATCCACCACCCCGTTGAATTTCGCCAGCACATCCATGAGCGCCTCGCGCAGGATCCCCATCGCATTGCGGGAGATCTGCACCTCATTGCGCTGCATCTGCACATCCGCCTGATTCGTCACCAGCGTCGCCCGCAGCGCCTGCAAGCCCGCTAGAGTCAGCCCCCCCTTGAGCAACAACGGCGTCGGCACCCCCAGCTCCACATTTGTCAGCACCCAGTGGGCGAG
>JANOZA010000432.1:0-17970 GCA_031429155.1 Verrucomicrobiota bacterium
GCGAACGGCTGGCGATCAAAGTCTATCAGCGCACCGCGGCCTACGACCTGGCCATCGCCGATTTCCTCAACAAGGAGCAGGAAACCGAGGCGTCATTCAGTGTGAGTGTCCCGCTTTGCCAGACGCTGCGTTACGGCGAGAATCCGCACCAGAAGTCGAACCTCTACGGTTCGTTCAATGAGATCTTCGACAAGCTCCAGGGCAAGGAACTGAGCTACACCAACATTCTCGACATCGAAGCCGCGACAGAGCTGGTGATGGAGTTCAAGCGGCCCACGGTCGCCATCCTCAAGCACACCAATCCCTGCGGCGTGGGCTGCGACGATGAAGATCTGCGCGCGGCGTGGGACAAGGCATTCGAGACCGACAAGCAGGCGCCGTTCGGCGGGGTCATCGTGACGAATCGTCCGCTAACGGAGCGTCTGGCCCGCGTCATCAGTGAGATATTCACCGATGTCATCATCGCGCCGGACTTTGAAGCCGGAGCGCGCACCATTCTCCAGAAGAAGAAGAACCTAAGGCTCATCCAGGCGAACATCGCGGCCTACACGCATTGGATGGAGCAGAATCCTGTCATCCGCAGCGCCCCCGGCGGCCTCGTGGTGATGGACCGTGACATCAAAGCGCTCGGTATGACCAATCTTGAGGAGAAGGTCGTGACTCAGCGGGTGCCGTCGAAGGAAGAACTGGAGGCCATGCGTTTCGCGTGGCGTGTGGTGAAGCACGTGAAGAGCAATGCCATCGTGTTCGCCTCTCACGACCGGACACTGGGCATCGGTGCCGGCCAGATGAGCCGTATTGACTCCGCCCGTATCGCCGTTTGGAAGGCGAAGGAAGCCGGGCTCTCCCTGGAGGGCAGCGTCGTCGCGAGCGATGCGATGTTCCCATTCCCCGACGGCCTCATCAGTGCCGCGGAAGCCGGCGCCACGGCTGCAATCCAACCCGGCGGAAGCGTGAAGGATCAGGACGTGATCGCCGCCGCCAACGAGCGAGGAGTGGCTATGGTGTTCACGGGGCACCGGCACTTTCTGCACTAAGTCTTGAGCTTGCCATGTGGGAGAAGCCTGGCAGTTTGGCGGCATGAACTGGCACGAACTCACCAAGCTTTCCCTCATTGAGCCCACGTTCTGGTGCGGCGGTGGGGCGCTGCTGGTGTTTTGTCTGGTGTGGTGGAGAGAGAAAGAGGCGCGGACCGCGCTGCCGCTGGCGTTGCTGGGCCTGGGCTGGGCGTTGTGTCATATAAGAGTGTCCACGCTGAGCTACCTCGTGCCGCCGAAGGAAGCCGTGGACTGGCTCGTCCCTGGAGCGGAGGCTCTCGGACTGATAGGGCTCGTCGCCTGGCTGGTGCGCGGGCGCAGGATTCCGATCATGGCTCTGAGCGCCCTGCTGATGGCGGTCGCCGCGTGGCTCGCACTGCGGCAGTTGCCCTGGCTGATGGAGCGCAGTGAATCTGCGGGCCAGCGGCTCCTGTGGACCGCTGCGGGAATCACCGGCGTGCTCGCCGCCTTCGTCGCGGCGGAGTGGGCCGCCCGCAAGATTTCGCCTGCCGGCCTGTTGATAGGATTGGCAGTTTTCGCGCTGCTGGCTGCTCTCGGGCTCTGGCAAATGGCGTCCCCCGAACGCATGATCGCCCGTCCGCTTGCCGTGGCCGCCATGGCAGCCGGTGCCGCCGCAGCGGCATGGATTCGCAGACGGACAGCGGTGCTGACTCCGGGAATGGCCGGCTGGATGAGCGGGGGCATTCTTGTGATGTTCATTTGCGGCTGTCTCAGCCGCGTCGCGGCCGTGCCGGTGTGGCCATTGGCTGCCGTTGTGGCGGGCATTCCCGCCTCGGCCATACTGGTATGGATCCACGGACGCCTGTTCATTGACGGAAAGCCGCTGGCATGGTTCGCCGGAGCGCTGCTGTCCGGCGCTGCCGTCTTCTGGCTCTGTGCAGCAGACCGAAACCGACTGGAAATGGCTCCTGTTTCGGCGGAAGCCACGGGTGCCGATGACACGGGCGCTTACGATTGAACCGGGAATCGCCTTCACGGCAGGCAGCTTCCGTCAGTTTTTCTCAAAACTAGGAGGTTCATTTTGACGAAAGTTGAAGCCCGGCTTAAAGTCCGCACCCCTGGACCAGAATCAACCTTACCGACCAACTTTGAGTACCAAGACATCCCCCAAATACGTGGGCATAGACCTCGGAACGACCACCACGGGTCTCGCCTACATCCGGTCCGACGGAAATCCCGAGATTGTTCCCAATGCCGACGGGGAGCGCATGACGCCCTCTGTTGTGTATTTCGACAAGCATGAGGACATCAAACTCGTGGGCTCCGCTGCCCGCGACGGAGGTGATCCGGACCGCACGATCCACCTCATCAAGCGCCACATGGACAATCCTAACTATGTCGTGGACATAGATGGCAAGAAGTGGACGCCCACGGAAATCTCCGCGCTCATTCTCGCCAAGATGAAGAGGGACTGCTCGAAGATCATCGGCGAAATCCAGGATGTCGTCATCACGGTGCCGGCGAACTTCAACGAACTCGCCCGGAAGGCGACGATCGCCGCAGGCACTATCGCCGGCGTGAATGTAAAACGAATCGTCAACGAGCCCACCGCCGCGGCGCTTTACTACGCCCACAGTCAGGGCTTGCAGGGGCGCATCCTGGTCTATGACCTCGGCGGCGGCACTCTCGACGTGACCATCCTCGAAGTGGACGGGCCGAAGATTCGCTGTCTGACATCCGAAGGTGCCCGGCGTCTGGGTGGTTCCAACTTCGACGAACAAATCCTCGACCTCATGGCCGCCGCTTATCGCACGGAGCATGGCGTGGAGCTTTGGGAAAACGAGCGTCAGCGCCGCCGCGTTTTGCAGAGCGGAGAGGACATGAAGAAGATGCTCTCCAAGCTCCGCCAGGTGAGCGACACCATTGGCAACGACCGCGGAGGCCTCACCCGTATCGAACTATCCCGCGACGTCTTTGAGGGCGCGGTCAGCCGTCTGCTCACCCGCACGGTCATGCTTGTGGAGCAGGCGCTCAATTCCGTAGGCCTGAAAGCAGCGGACCTCGATCATGTCGCTCTCGTCGGCGGCAGCACGCGGATGCCGCGAGTGCGCGAGCTTCTGAAGGACTACTTTGGATTCGAGCCCAGCAGTTGCGGCAACGTGGATGAATGCGTGGCCCTTGGCGCAGCTCTCTTCGCCATGAAGGGCGCGCAGGTCCAGGAAGTCTGTAATCACAGTTACGGCACCCTCGCGATCGTTGAAGACGCGGCCACCGGCAAAGAGATCTATGCCAACACCATCGTCATCCCCAAGAACAACCCCATTCCCTGCACGCAGAGCCAGACTTACGTGACCTCCGAGGATAACGAGGAGACGATAGACATCGAGATTACCCAGGGTGAAGACACCGACCCGAAGTATGTGGACGTGATCGGGCGCATCGCGCTGCAGGTTCCGCCCAATCGCCCGGCCGGATGCGAAATCACTGTGGCCTACAGCTACGATGAAAACCAGCGCGTGCAGGCGACCATCAAAGACGAGCGCTCCGGTAAAGTGAAGCACGTCGCCATCACTTACGAAGGCGCCGGCGTTCTTTCTGAAGAGGAAATCGAACGCAAGCGTGCCTACTTCGAGCACGTCCAGATCGAGTAGCGTCACTCCCGCCCGCCGACAAAGACAATCACCGCACCGACCACGAACATGTTCAGTTTTCTCAAGAAATTCTTCCAGCCGAAGCAAGCCAAGCCCCGGCTGATACTCCCCAGCCACCCGCAGCCGCAGCCTACCCCTCGTCCTGCGGCAGCAAGCCAGGCCCCCGCCACCTCTCCCAAAGCCAAGGAAGAGTGGGCGAAACAGGCAGCTCAAAAGATTAGTCCGGACGCCGATCCCGAAGCGCTTTGCGGCATCGAGCCGGGAATGACGCGGGAGCAAATCTCCGCCCAGCTCGCCATCCTCTACCGTCGTCACAATCGGGCCGCTTCCAGCCTCGAGCCCAGCCTCCGCGACGAAGCGGAGTTGATGCTCGAAGTCATCGCCTCCATGCGGCAGAAGCACCTTAGTTGACGCGACCGAACCCCGTTCGTGGCGCAGCAGTCAGTTTCAGGTCAGGTGACAGAGGATTAACTTTGTGTTGCAAAGTGAATTGGCTGTGTTCTTTTTGAACGTGTCCGCAGCGCGGGCACTCCAACCAGTTCACTACCCGACAATATGAACGCACCGCTCAACCCCTCGACATGGACCTGCCGCTTTCGCCGCAACAAAGCGCACCGTCCGGAGCCGGCGTGGCACCTGCCGGTGGAGGTTCCGGTCGCGGCCCGTGCAGCGCTGCTGCGTTCGGTGCGTGAATTCCAACTGGGCGATGGCGGCGGCCCGGCGGCCCTGATTGCGTGGAATGCCCGGAAGTTCCGCGATCAGTCTCCGGCAATGCGGGAAGTGGTGGACCTGTGGTTTGCCGAGGAGAAAGAGCACTCGCGATTGCTTGGTGCGCTGCTCGGCCGGCTTGGCGGAGAGCCGATCACGGGGCACTGGAGTTTCAGTCTCTTTTGCGGGATCAGGCGCGTCTGTGGTGTCGCCTTCGAACTCCAGGTTCTTACACTCACGGAACTCGTCAGCACCGCCTATTACCTGGAACTGCGCCGACTCTGTCCCGACCCTGCGCTGCGGGATGTCTGCGGTCTTATCCTCCGTGACGAAGCCGGGCATGTCGCATTTCACAATGACCGCCTCGCCGCAGACGGACGCGCGCCGCTGGGCCCGGGAGGTTCAATCTGGTCGCTGCAATTTTGGCTTTGCGGCATGGCCGCCGCGACGGTGCTCTGGAGCAGTCACGGTCGCTGCCTGCGCGCCCTCGGTGGCAGCAGGATCGCTTTCTTCCGGGAGTGCCGCCGCCAAATCAGCCGGTTTCTCACAAAGCTGGCTTTGAAAAAAGTGGCAGCGGATCCCCGTGCGGAAGCGATACCTCCGGCATCTCAGCCGCTAACTTAGTGACTTTTCAGTGCCGCTACAACACGGCCTCTTTCTTGATGTCGAGGTAGAGGTTCCCAAGGGCGACGGGCAAAATTTCTGACGGGGCATCTATGGTGAGGATGCCGGCGCGGCGGAGGTTGTGCATGAGGAGGCTGCGTTCCTCGATGTATTGGGTGGCGGCACCGAAACTGCGGGCGGAGTCGAGGCTGTGAACGGGGGTGTTGAGTCGGGTGAGGACTTCGCGTTCCCTCAGGCTGGCGAGGACGACGAGGTGCTTGCGGCGGATGAGTTGGAGCGGGCGGAGCAGGTGCGTTTGGTCTTCGCTGCGGAGGTTGGTGCAGAAGACGACGAGCGAGCGGCGCGGCTGACGGCGCAGGAGGAGTTCTGCGGCTTCGCTGAAATCGCCGGGGGCGTTGCTGGTGTGGTAGTCGTAGAGGTGGTTGAGGATTACCGGCATGGAGGAGATGCCGGTCTGCGGCGGCAGCCAGCGGTCGCTGCCGCCAAATCCCATGATGCCAACGCGGTCGCCCTGACGCAGTGCAATGTAGCTCAGGAGCAGCATCGCATTCAGGCAGTGATCAAACTGTGACAGTTCGCCATCCATGGCCCGGAGGCGGCGGCCGCAGTCGGCCATGAGGATGATCGTTTGATTGCGCTGCTCCTCGTATTCGCGGCTCGTAAGGACGAGTCGGCGGGAGGTGGCTTTCCAGTCAATGCGGTTGAGCGTATCGCCGTCCTGATAGTCGCGGAGCTGGCGGAATTCCCGGCTGAGACCGGCTTTGTTGCGGCGCTGAATGCCCATCTGGGCCTCGCGGTGTTGCATGGCCAGCAGAGCGAACCGCACCACTGGCTCGTAATTGGGATAGACCCGGGTGGTCTCCGCTTTTCCCGAGCGGTAGCGGCGCACCCACAGACCGATGGGGGAATGGTGTTCGACGTGCGCTGGTTCGAGTTCCGCCGAGCCGCGCACGACGGCGCGGACGCGGGCGGCGACGGTGACAAATCCTTTCGCCGGCACCCGGCCGCTCCATGGCCAGTCGTTGCTGAGGAGGGAGGAAGGCAGTCCGTCTATGATCCTGACGCGCACGGCCTGAACGTCGGGATTCCGGACGGTAATCTGCATTTCCTGTTCCACGCCGAGGGCCATGCGCGGGTCCAGTCGCCGCTCTACCCGCACGCGCTTTTGGAAGAAGAGCCAGAGCACGTCCCCGGCGGAGATGACCAGCCATGCCACTCCCGTCCATTGCCACGATGATTGAAGTGCCGGCCAGATGGATGCCGCCACGCCCAGCAGTGCCCATGCGAGGCAGCAGTAGAGGAGGCGCAGGGTGGGAATCATGCCCGCGCATAGCCTGGCCTTTCGCTGGGGGCAACACTTCCGTTGCGCTGGTATCGCTTTCCCCGTTGCGCCGCAGGGTGCGGCCAGCAGGCTCGCGGCTATGATTTCAGCAGCCACTGTGGCCAAACTTGCGGCGTTCCGTGCGCTTAAACCATCCGGGAAAAAGGTGGTCATGCTCACGGCGGCGGATTATCCTACGGCCCGGCTGCTGGATGAAGCTGGAGTGGACCTGGTGCTCGCGGGCGACAGTCTGGGGATGGTGACGCTGGGGTATCCTGACACGGTGGAGGTGACGCTGGCCGAGATGGTGCACCACACGCGCGCAGTGCGGCGCGGGGTGACGCGGGCGCTGGTGGGCGGTGATCTTCCGTATCACACTTATCTGACTCCGGAGGCTGCTCTGGCGAGTGCTCAAGCGCTGATGGAAGCGGGCGCGGATGCCGTGAAACTGGAGGGTGGCACGGCGATGCTACCGCAGGTGCGCGCCATCATCGCGGCGGGCATTCCGTTCATTGGTCACATCGGAATGCTGCCGCAGAGTGTGAGGGAGGACGGCGGCTATAAGAAGAAGGGCCGAACTGACGAGGCTGCCGCGCTTCTGCTCGCGGATGCGCGGGCGCTCGATGAAGCCGGAGCCATAGCTATGGTGCTGGAAGGTATCGTCCCGGCAGTAGCGGAGGAAATCACGAGCGCGGTGCAGTGTCCGACGATTGGGATCGGTGCGGGTGCTGGCTGTGACGGACAGATTCTGGTGACTGCGGATCTGATCGGGATGTTCCCGTGGTTTCGGCCTCCGTTCGCAACGGCCCGGGCGGACGTCGCTGGTGAAATTCTGCGCGCAGCGCGCGAGTTTTCCCGGGATGTGAGAGGCAGGGCAGGGGAGGACGTTACTCCACGAGTTTGACCCGGAAGAATTTTACGGGTTCGGCAGTACCGTGCTGATGGGCGGAGCCGTCGGCGTGAACGTGTGAGGGCGGGATGACCTGGATGCGGATTTCCTCAAGGCCCGGGAAGTTGCGTGTGACTGTGGCCTGGGTGTCTATCGTTTCCCATGTGAGCAAGTCATGCGAGGCTTCAATCATGGTAAGCGCGGTGCCTGTGGTGATGGGGCGTGTGAAACCGAGGATCGTTCCACCGGCAGGATCATTGCTGATGGCAAAGTTGGTGCTGATGGCGGGCAGAAGAGTGCCGGCGCTGGCAGGAGGGTTGTTCGGCGGAATGAGTTTGCTGGCGGGGACAACCTCCCACGGCTGCCGGGCGCTGTTCCAGTAAAAGCTGATGGCGGCAGCACCCCCTGATTCGAAATATTCGAGGCGAAGCGGTGTGCGCTGACCTGCGGTCAGGTTGACGGTGGCGCTGCGCCAGCCGCCGGTGTCCCATGGTGTCCAGTTTTCGATCACGAGGACGTTGTTGATCCAGAGCCGGTAGCCGTTGTCGCCGGCGATAGTGAAGGTGTAGGCTTCCGTGAAAGCAGGCACGAGATCGGCGGTCCAGCGGACGGAGAATCCATCCACGCTGACGTTTCCACCAGGGCTGCCGTCGGCCCAGTCGAAGTTTACGGCGGGATCAATGCGACTCATGACGGGCGAAGTGCCGCCGGGGCTGACGCCGGTATAGTACTCGCCGCGGATGCCGGTATTCGACTGCAGGGCAGTGGCCCATGTGAATGACTTGGAGGCAGTCTGGCCGCCCGGGTCGCGTGCGGTGACAGTGACGTTGGAGCTGGCCGCAGCACTCAGCGAAATGGTGCCGGCGATGAGTCCGGTGGACACGTTCATCGTGAGACCGGAGGGGAGTCCTGTAGCGGAGTAGGTGAGCGGGTCGCCGTCGGGATCGCTGGCCTGGACTTGCAGTGAGACGATAGCGGCGCGGAGTGTGTATTGGTTTCCGATGGGACTGACAGCCGGCGGGCGGTTGGCGGGCGGAATATAGGAAACGGTAAAGGTGTTGGAGGCGGTGTTGCCGTTGCCGCTTCCGTCCTGGCAACTGGCTGCGGGAAGGCTGACGCTGACGTTTCCTGATGCAGCGGGATTGACGGTGAGCGTGAAAGCGCCGCCGGTGGTGTCGAGGATAGAGGCGCTGCCATTGGTGATTGCGAAGTCTGAAAGGGTGAGGCCGCTGATGTTTTCACTGAAGACCACGCTCATGGCGAATGGTCCTGCGACCGGGCCGGCGGGCCCGCTGATTATGGCGGTGGGAGGCGTGGTGTCGCTGATGCCGCCTGCCGGCAGGAAGGCACTGGCGGGCACGTATTCCAGTGTCTGGCGTGTGCTTTGCCATGCGAGGGCGAGCCCCGCTCCACCCCATTGCTCGTAGTATTCGAGCTTGAACGGGGTATGGCGTCCGGCGGTGAGATTGACGGTAAAAGTAAAAGTGCCGCCCACTCCGATGGGGAGCCATTTGTCGAGGACGAGGACGTTGTCTATCCAGACGCGCGCGCCGTCGTCCACGGGCAGCGTGAAAGTATAGGACTCGGTGTAGAGCGCGACGATATCGCCGGTCCAGCGGACGGAGAAGGTGTCAATGCCGGTCGCTGCGGATGGACCGCCGATGCCCCAATCAAAGAAGATCGTGGCGTCATTGCGGGTGAGAACGGGAGGGTTAAGCCCCGGGGTGATACCGGTGAAGTATTCTCCGAGCAGCCCGTTGCCGGTCGGTGGCGCGGAGATATTCCATGCAAACGAAGTGGAGGCGCTGAGCGAGCCGTCGCTGACAGTCACGGTGACTGTCGCGCTCGCTGCAGTGGGGGCGACAGTGCCGGTAATGAGGCCGCTGCTATTCAGAGTGAGACCGGCGGGGAGTCCGGTGGCTGACCATGCGAGGGGCTGCCCATTGGGATCGCTGGCGGTCAATTGCAGGCTGATGGCGTTTCCGCGGACGCTGGTCTGACTGCCTGGATTGGAAATGACCGGTGAGCCGTTGGCGCTGGAGATCGTGATGCTCACGGTGGCTGGTTCTGAACGCAGTCCGGCAGCGTCGGCGACGGAGTAGGTGAAGGTATCGGCTGCAATCGTGGAGTTGTTGTGTGCGTAAGTGACTGCTCCGGTGATGCCATTGACGCTGACCGTGCCGCTGACGGGACGGGTGAGGATCACAAGGCTGCCAGGAACGATGGTGCCGCCCGGATCGGTGTCATTAGTGAGGACATTGATGCTGGCGCTTTGTCCGCGCCCGGCGATGGCGTTGTCGCTGAGGGCCACGGGTGCGTTGTTGATCGCTGCGGGCGTGATCGCGATACTCGCGGTGCCGATGGCAGAGAGAGTGCCCGCTTTGGTGCTGAGACGATAAGTGAAACTGTCGGCGGTGGTGGCGGAAGCGACGTTGTGCAGGTAGCGGATACGCCCGGTGACTGGATCCGGCACTGCGGTGCCGCTCGCGGGTGGAGTGACAATTTGCAGCGTGGCAAAGTCAGCGTCCGTAACGGCCCCGTGATCATTAGCGAGCACATCCAGCATTTTCCCGCCGCCGCTGGTAATGCTGAAGAAGTCCGGGTTGATGACGATGGCGGCACTGCCGGTCTGAGGCATGAATAGCCGCTCGATTACGGTCGTCAGTCCGAGGGGATCGGTGACGCGCAGAGTGATGCGGTAGTAGTAAGTGGAATCGGGATCGTTGCCGAGCGGACTGAAGGTGGCGGCGGTGGTGGAGGCGTTGACGGCAAGGTCAATGTGCTCGTGGTTGTCATGCACGAGAGTGACGGTCCATTGGTGCGTGAGCGTGGACGTGAGGTGCTCAGTGTCAGTGACATTGGCGGTGAGGTTGTAGGTGATTTGACCTTGATTTAGCGGGTACTGCGCGCCGGGAGCAGGGCTGGTGATCTGCACCACGGGGGGCGTGTTGTTTACGGTGATGACGACGGCGGAGGAGGCGGTGGCTCCGCCGGCATCGGTCACGGTCAGGAGGACATCATAGCGCTTCTGGCCCGACACCGTGAAGGTCTTGAGCGGATTGGCACTGGTGGAGGTGGTGCCGTCTCCGAAATTCCAAACGTAGCTGAGCGCTGAGTTTTCCGGATCGCTGGAGAGCGCACTGCTGAACTGTACGGTCAGCGGACTGGCCCCATACTGCCGGTCCACGCTGGCAACGGAGACGGGTGGACGGTTGCCGCCAGGGGCATAGTTGATGCGGCGCACGGTGCCCTTGCTGGCACCGTTTTCCACGGAGCAATAGTAGATGCCTCCGGTCACCGGATGCGTGGTGAGGAAAACAAAGGCTTCACCGGAGGCGAACGACCTCGCATTGGTGAGTTGATGCTGCGCATCCACCCTGAGGGCGCGCACCCACTGGCCACTAAAGTCCGCCTGAAAGTAAAGATCGCGCCATTCCGGCGGATAATCCGTGCCGCTATACCAAGTGCCGCCGCAGGCCGCGTTTCCACCAAAGTTGGTCCCTGTCACCGGACTTCCACTGGTGCCGACTTTGTAAACGGTCCCATTATACAGGGCACGGGCCCCGGTGCCGCCATGCACCCAGTCCACGACCGGCTGTTTTTGGTCCGCAGCGTTCATGCCCGAGGGACGGCGCGGCCAGTATTCGGCCTGTTGTGAGAAACCCTCGTAGAGCGGCCATCCGAAGTTTTGTCCCGGTCCGGTGGCTACGGACAACTCTTCGTAAGATTTCCAGCCGACATCACCGATGTAGAAGGTTCCGGGATTGGCGGCCGCAGGATCGTGGGTTCCGGAGCCTGGCTGCAGACAGAAACGGGAGGGATTCCGCAGGCCTATGGACCAAATACGCGAACGGGCTGAGCGAGGGCTCCCGGCCTGGAAATAGGGATTGCTGGCGATGCCGTCGCCCGTCGCGGGATCAATTCTCAGCATTTTGCCGCTTAACGAATCCAGCATCTGGCATCGAAAGGCCCCAACATTTTCCGCAGCACTGATAATCCCGTCCGCCATCCCTTGCGGACCGTATGCGCCGCCTGTTGTGCCGCCGTAGTCCACCGCCGTAAAGCTGGCGCCGTCTCCGCAGCTTACCATCAGCGTCCCGTCTGTGCCGAATACCAGTGAACCGACCCCGTGAGAGGTGTGCAAGATTGGAAATCCGGTGGTGATACTTTCACCGAGGAGGATTTTTCGGGAAGCGGGATCTACTGAGCGAAAGTCATCGCTGCGCGCGCAGGTGTAGCGGGTCACCCGTCCAATGGTTGCCTGGGATCGCAGGTTGGCCGTCGGGTTGTAATTCGGGGTGCCGAAGTAGATCAAATGGTGCCGGTCCACCACATAGAGGCAGTAGATGAAGCCATTCTGCTGAAAATCCGGATCGAGTGCAAATCCAAGCATCCCATAGTCGGCATAGTCCGCAACTTCCTCAGCAATGTCGAGCATGGGAGTCAGGAGCTTGACCCCATCCTCCACGATCCACACGCGCCCCCAGCGATCCCAAACGTAGGCTCTTTCTTTATTTCCGGCGCTGTTCTTTCCGAACGTGACCCCTACGGGACTATTCCAATTTGAACCCACTTCAGTCTCCGTAAATCCTCCGGGAAGGGAGGCGGCGGGGCTTTCCCCAACCAGAAAGGCGGACAAAGTGAGCAATAAGAGTAGTCTCTGGAATGTGGAGGATCGGAGCGCTGTTTTCATAAAGTATTTTAGAGCTATGCCATCAACTTATGGGAAGTATGGGATAACTCCAGTGGAAATTACCATAAATATAAAATAGTTTCAAAAATGCGACTTCTGTACGCTAATCATGGTTTCTAGACCTGAAACTCTACGGTCATTGGGCGATCACTCGGGAAAACTCTTCCATGGGGAGAATACCCCTGTTTTGCTCCAATTATATGCCCTTTAACGACTTCGCGGTCGGACTCGCTCCGCCGGAGTTACCGGTGGGATTTCTCCCGCAACCCCACGACGGGAACCGTCCCCATTTCATGGCTCACTGTGGCGCTGTATATTTACCAACTCCCATACACCAACGTAAACGGTTGGCGCGCCACCCTGGCTCCGGTGCCGACTATCTTCCGCAGGGGCCGACCGCTCAGGCCGCCTGCGCGGCTGGCACCGCTTTTTTTGGAGCGTCACGGCGTAGGCGGCCGGCGTCAGGGTATGCACCGTCTGGTTGGTGGCCTGCGGCAGTCGCTCAAATGGGCCCGCGCGTTGAGGCCGCGCGGCGGGCAACTGCCCAGCACGCTGTAGAGGGTGGCGGCCCGCTGCCCGGCTCCCACATCGCCGGTAAACAGGTGGTTCCTCTTTCCCGGCGCGCACGGTCGGATGGCGTTCTCCACACTGTTGTTATCAATTTCGACATCCCCGTGCTCCAGATAGACCAGCAGGCCGCCCACTGCCCAAGCGCTGGGGCGGCATCCCGACGGTTCGCGGAAAATATCTCACTCAAAGTGAAGTTTTTCAGTAACGCTGGCTTGGGAATTGCGAATAATGATTATGGAACCACTTGCCTGATCTGTTTGTCCGGCAGGTATCCAGCATCGCCCCGGCGTGCGGCAACTCGTGGGCCCGCACGCCGGGGACACTTTTCTGCGGCTCCCGGCATTTGCCCCGAATTCGATAAGATTTCCGGCTGTCATCCTGCGGCGGGGGCTCCACAATGGAGGCCATGAAAACCAGACAGTTCCTGCTCGCCCTCATTCTGATCCTCCCTTGTTTCGCAGCAGAGGCGGGTGCCGCCGATCCCGAAGTGAAGAAGTCCCAATGGAATGGATTCGAGCGACTCGATTTCACGTTGGACGGACGCGCGTGTCTTCTGGTGCTGCCGAAGACACCCGCTCCCGGTCGCCCGTGGATTTGGCGCACTGAGTTTTTCGGACACGAACCCCAGGCTGACCTCGCGTTGCTGGAAAAGGGATTCCATGCTGCCTGCATGGACGTACAAAACATGTACGGGGCCCCACCGGCCATCGCCCACATGGAGAAGTTCCACGCGCATCTCACCGCCAGCCATCAGCTTTCGGCGCGCCCGGTCCTCGAGGGATTCAGCCGCGGCGGACTTTTCGCGCTAAACTGGGCCATCACTCATCCCGACCGCGTATCGTGTCTCTACTTGGATGCTCCGGTGTGCGACTTCAAAAGCTGGCCGGCCGGATTTGGAAAAGGGAAAGGCTCGCCGGGCGACTGGGAGCGCTGCAAAAAAATCTTTGGTTTGGCTTCGGATGATGCCGCCCGCACCTCCAAACTCAGTCCAACCGAACAATGCGAGGCTCTCGCCAAAGCAAAAGTTCCCATCCTCAGTGTCTGTGGGGACGCGGACGATGTGGTGCCGATGGTCGAGAACTCATCGCTCCTCAAGGAGCGCTGCGAAAAACTTGGTCTTCCGGTCACGCTCATTGCGAAACCAGGCGTGAACCACCACCCGCACAGCCTCAAGGATCCCGCGCCCATAGTAGATTTCATCCTGAAGCACACTGCGGCGAAGTAAGTCTGGCGCGAAACTGCCGGGGCGAGCGGGACTTATTCCCGCAGCCACATATTGCCGCGCTTCTCTTCGTCCACGGTGCTCGACCCGCCGTGGCCGGGGTAGATGAGAAAGTTGCCGGCGAAGGTAAGAATCTTGCCGCGAATGCCAGCCACGAGCAGATCGAAATCTCCATCGGGGAAGTCGCTGCGCCCGATGCTGCCGTCCATGACGGTGTCCCCGGAGAAAATGCGGTGCGCCGCTTCATCAATGAGGACCAGGCTGTCGGGCGAATGGCCGGGGACGTGACGAAGCAGGAAGTCCTGTCCGGCGATGCGAACAGAGTCCATTCCCAGTAGCGGATGGTCCACCGGATAGGGCGGGACGGCAGCCTCCGGCCCGATAATGGCCACCACCATGTGCTCCAGCCGGTCGTGGGGCGTACTGGCGCGCCAGGCATAGACCGGACAGCCGTGCTCCCGGGCGATGCGGGCGGCATCCATGACGTGGTCGAAGTGCCAGTGGGTCAGAAACAGGGCAGCGGGCTTCTGGCCGGTATGGTCCAGCCATTCCGCCATGCCGGTGGGAGCATCCACCACGATCAAACCGCCGGGTGCTTGAAAGGTGTAGCCGTTGGTGGCTGTAAATCCGCCGGTGAAGGTCTGAACGTTCGTCATATGTGGTTGGTCTGTGGTTTTCAAAGCATTCTTGAAAGCGATGGACAATCCCCGCCCCGTAATGGAGAGTCCGCCGCTTCCGCCACCCAACTCCCACCACTCCGATTATTCAAATGAATCTATCCCCCGCCCCCCGGACAGGCCAGAATATTCTCCGCCGCAGGCTGCCGGCGCTCATTGTATCACTCGCGGGCTTAGGGATGCCGGCCTGTTCGACGGCACAGGAGGGAAAGACCAATTATGGAGCCGTGGCCCACGCGGTGCAGGCTCTCCTTGGGGAGTTTCACTACTCCAATGAGGATTTTGAAGACAAGCTCTCGGCCCGGGCACTCCAGAATTACTTCGACACACTCGACTACAGCCGACTTTACTTCACCAAGCCGGAAATCGAAGCCTACCGCAAGAAGTATGATACGGAACTCGATGACCAGATTCAGCTCTACTATCGCATAGACCCGGCTCACGAAATCTATAAGGTCTACGCGCAACACGTCTCGGACCGGTTTGCGAAGATCAAAGCGCTCTTGGAAAGCGGGAAGCTGGACTACAACACCACGGACACCGTCCAGATCACCCGGAGCAAAGCAGACTGGGTGAACTCAGAGGCAGAACTGGATGAACTGTGGCGCAAAGAGATCATCCGCGAGCTACTGCTTGAGCGCATCAATCTCGCGCACATTGAAAAGAGGAAGAAGGAAAAGTCCTCTGCCGATAGCGAAAAAGATAAGGGCAAAGTGGAGAAGAAAACGCCCGACACTCCGGAGCAAAAAGTGCTCAAACGTCACCAGCGCTTCCAGGATACACTCAAACAGACCGACGAAGAGGATATCACCAACTATTTCCTCTCCGCCGTAGCCACGGCATACGATCCTCACTCCGAGTATCTCAGCGCGCCGGAGCAGTCCACGTTCAACATGGAAATGAAGAAGGAACTCATCGGCATCGGTGCCGTGCTGCAAAGCAAGGATGGCGCTGCAGAAATCAAGAGTCTGGTCCCACAGGGTCCGGCGGACAAAAGCGGCACCATCAAGATGGGCGACATGATCGTCGGTGTCGCTCAGGGAGACGGTGAAATGGAGGACATCGAAGGCATGAAACTCCAGCGTATCGTGGAAAAGATACGAGGAGAAGCCGGGACGATAGTGCGTCTCAAGATTCAGCCCGCAGATGATCCCACCATCACCCGCGAGATCCGCATTACGCGGGAGAAAGTTCAGATGAAGGACACACTCGCCAAGGGCGAACTCATTGAAATCGCCAACCCCCAGAGCGGCAAACCGGAAGCTGAGAAGCCACCGGTAAAGGTCGGCTGGATTACGCTCGATTCCTTCTATGCCGACATGGAAAAGCGCGACGGACGCAGCGCGACGAAAGACGTGCAGCGCGTGCTGGAGCGCCTTGAAAAAGAAGGCATCTCAGGACTCGTCATTGACCTGCGCGGCGACGGCGGCGGCTCACTGGAGGAAGCCATTAAGCTGACGGGACTTTTTGTGAAAAAGGGCACACCGGTGGTGCAGCAACGCGACAACCGCGACCACCGTGAAGCACGGAAGACGCGCGACGTGCCCATTTATGGAGGCCCGCTCATCGTGATGACTGACCACGCCAGCGCTTCGGCCAGCGAGATTTTCGCCGCCGCCCTCCAGGATACGGGACGGGCGCTCATCGTGGGCGATACCGCCACCTTCGGCAAAGGGACGGTGCAAACGCTGCTGGAGGTGAAAGAGCACATGCCATTCAACGCCGACAAGGAGCGGGCAGGTAGTCTCAAGGTCACGATCGCAAAGTTCTACCGCATCAATGGCCAGACCACGCAACGTGAAGGAGTTAAGCCTGATCTGGTGCTGCCCGGTCGTTATGACGCCATGGATGTCGGCGAGCGTTTCCTCAAGGATCCCCTGCCATACGACACCATTGAGAGCCTGAAGTTTGACATGGCAGACACACATCCGCTGCCGAAGGAGGAACTCAGCGCCCGGAGCGCGGTCCGCATCAAAAACAATCCTGATATCACATTCATCCAGGACTATATCACCCGGACCCGTGACCTGATTAAGAAGAACACGCTCTCGCTCAACGAGAAGACCCGCCTCGCAGAGGACACTGCCAATGAAGAGCGCAACAAAGCCTACAAAGAGGACCGCAAGAAGCGCGTAGCCGAAGCCAACAAGAACGGAGACCCTTACCGCGTGTTCCCCGTGACGCTCGACAATGTTGCTGACGCCACTCTCAAGACTGACACGGAGACCCCAAAGGACGGCCAGAAATCCCTGCAGGCGATGCTTGAGGAGGACGATGACACGGTGGTGGATACGGACGAAACCTTCCCCCACGGCTTCGATCCAGCCAAGCTGGAGGCACTTCACATTCTCAAAGACATGGTGGAGCTCGGCGGCAAGGCTGCCCCGAAGTCCACTGTTCGCCGCGACTGATTCCGCCCTGACTGTTCCCGACATGCCGGACGACACGCACGCGGCCATCCTCTGTTTCGATTTTGACGGCACCCTCGTGGACCGGCCGTCCGATCCTTACGAAATCGCGCGACTGGAGGAATTCCTCACGCACATGCAGAAGCGCGGTGCCGTCTGGGGCATTAACACCGGACGCACGCTCTACCACACTCTCGACGGACTCAAGGAGCACGGCTTCCATCTCTCGCCGGATTTCATCATCGCCCGCGAGTGCGAGATCTACCACCGCAACGACTTCAACCGCTGGGTGGACCTCGGAGATTGGAACAAGCAGTGCGCCAATGACCACAAGCGCTTCTACAAGGCCCACGCGAAGTTCTTCAAACGCCTCCGCAAGCACATCGAGACCGAAATGCGCGGCGCAAAATTCCTCAGCGACGACATCGAACCCGCCGGCATCACCACCCGCGACACGGACGACATGCAGCGAGTGTGCGACTGGATCGAAGCCCAGCGGGGCGAATGGCCGGAACTCGGCTACCAGCGCAACGACATCTGGCTGCGCTTCAATCACGAGGGCTACAGCAAGGGCACTGCGCTGCTCGAAGTGCGGCGCGTGACCGGCGTGAGCGCTGAGTTCACCTTCGCCGCAGGCGACAACTACAACGATCTGCCGATGCTCCAGTCCCACATCGCCCACGGTCTCGCCTGCCCCGCCAACGCCGTCCCGGACATCGCCAGCCATGTCGCCGGTCTTGGTGGATTCGTCGCCACAGAGCCTGCGACCCTCGGCGTCATCATGGCCATCGAGCACTATTTCTATCCGGACGGACTTTAAGCCGCCGACTTCCCGCAAACTCCGCGGCCACGACGAGCCCCTTTCATCAAGGGTTCGTCCGGACGACCCGATAACATTCCGATTGCCCTGTTCCTGCCCTATCGGTTAAGGCCGGGGACTTCGCGGTGCTTGTGACGACCGTGTAGGAGGCGCGCTAGGCGGTGTCTTTGCAAATTCTGTGAATGTTTAAGCCCCTTCCGGAGAGGAACCCCGGTAGGGGTTCGCCAGGAATAGCCGGGGGTCGAAGACCCTGAGCCTTATACGGAAGTATCGTAATATCAGTTATTTGCTATTCTCTCATGCCCATCCTCCACTGATGCGGGCTCTGCGCTGCCGGTGCCGGTGTTCCGGTCACTCAATGCGTATCCTCAAGCCGCGGATGACCGGGC
>JANOZA010000433.1:0-8846 GCA_031429155.1 Verrucomicrobiota bacterium
CGCGAGCAGATTGGCCGCGGCAATGTCTGGTGGCGCGCGCGGTTTCAGAAACAGTTTGAGCAATTCATCTACGGTCATCGCGGGCTGGCCGTCGGCGATGTGAATGGCGACGGTCTCGACGACATTTATCTTTGCATGGAAGGTGGACTGCCTAATCGCCTGCTCCTCCAGCAGCCCGACGGCACGGCGCGCGAAGGCTCGCAGGAATGGGGTGTGGACTTCCTCGACAGTACCCGCAGCGCGCTCTTCGTGGACCTCGACGGCGATGCTGATGCCGACATGGTGCTCGCCATTTCCCGCGGCATCGTGCTCCTCGAAAACGACGGACGCACCCTGAAGCAAAAGGCGCTGCTGCCGCGCGTCACCGATGCCTACAGCCTTGCTGCCGCGGACTACGATGGAAACGGCACCGTGGACTTCTACGGCTGCGGCTACCAGGCGCGCGACAACGACCCCGGGCGAGTGGCCACGCCCGTGCCTTTCTACGACGCGCAAAACGGCGGCGAGGATTTTCTCGTTCGTAACGACGGCGGCTGGAAGTTCTCCAACGCCACGGCGGAGGTCGGGTTGGACAAAAACAACAACCGTTTCTCCTTCGCCGCCGTCTGGACGAACTTCGACAATGACGGCGACCAGGACATCGCCGTGGCCAATGATTTCGGAAAGAACAACCTCTTCGAGCAACGGCGCGATGCCGCGGGGAAGATCACGTTTGTGGACGTGGCCGCAGAGCGCGGCCTGGCCAACAGCGCCTTCGGCATGAGCATCACCGCCGCTGACTTCAATCGCGACGGCGCGCTCGATTTCTACATTGGCAACATGTTCAGCAGCGCGGGGAATCGCATCACCAACCAGCCGGAATTTAAGAATGGCCTGCCTCGCGACGTGCGGGAACGATTCCGCGCCCTGGCCAACGGCAACGGACTCTACCTCAACGATGGCGAAGGCTCTTTCAAAGATCACGGCCTGAGCGCGGGCGTGAATATGGGCCGCTGGACGTGGGGCACGCTCGCCGCCGACCTCAACTGCGATGGCTATGAGGACATCCTCGTCGGCAATGGCAACATCACCGGCCACAGCAGCGCGCCGGACTTGTGAAGTTTTTACTGGAGCCAGGTCGTGGCTTCCTCACCTGACAACGCTGCGTCCACCAGCGCCGCACGCGATCCGCAGTCGCTCTTCCGCCTTTCGCTCAAGAATCTCGACGACCGGCTCAAGCGGGGCGAGCCATTCAGCGGGCACGAGCGGAACTGCCTCTTCTTAAATACCGGCGCGGCGCGCTGGGCCACGGTGAGTCACGTCAGCGGATTCGACTTCGACGACGACGCCCGCGCGCTCGCCGCCACCGACTGGGACGGCGACGGCGACGTGGACGTGTGGGCCGCCAACCGCACCGCGCCCATGCTCCGCTACCTGCGCAATGACACGCCGCGCGCGGGTGATTTTCTGGAACTCAAACTCGCACAGGACACCGGCAACCGCCACGCCATCGGCGCGCGCGTGGAAATAAAAATCAGGTGGGGCGAGGCTCCTGCTGGGTCCACTTCTCTCCTCCGCGAAGTCCGCGCGGGCGACAGCTACCTCTCGCAGTCGTCGCTGCGCCTCCATTTCGGGCTCGGGCCAAATGCACAGATCGCCGAGGTCACCGTGCGCTGGCCCGGCGGCGCGCGTGAATCATTCACCGGTGTGCAGCCGAATGCCGCGTGGCTTTTACGCATGGGCACCGGCAAAGCGGTGGCCATTCCCGCGCGTCAGCCGCTCGCCAAGCTCACTCCCGGCCCCGTGCCGCTGCCGCCGGGCGAAATCCCCGTCGCCGTGCCGCTGGCGCACCCGATCCCGCTGCCGCGCTTGGACTATACGGACCTTGCAGGCAAGCCGCACCAACTCGCGGAACTCAAGGGCTCGCCAGTCCTCGTGACGCTCGTCAGCGGCGACTTTCCGGCCTGTGCCGCGCAGTTGGATGCGCTGAAAAATCAGATGCCCGCGGGCCTGCGGCTCCTCGGAGTCGGCATGGACGATGCACCAGAGACCCGAGCCCTCCTCAACGCCCGCAACGACGGCGTTGAGCACGGAATTCTCACGGTTCATGCCCGCGAGCGTTTCGAGACACTCTACAATGCGCCGTTTGAAATCGAACTTCACCTCAACGCACCCACAAGCTTCCTTCTGGATGCCAACCTTCGCCTCCTCACCCTTTACCGAGGCCCCGTGGGCGCCGCGCAACTCGCTGCTGACCTCAAGCGCGCCAACTCCAGCGTGGCGGAGCTGGAAGCTTCCGCGTTGCCCTTCTCCGGCACATGGTTTCGCCCTCCCGCGCCGTGGGCTCCTTTCGAGTTCCTCCCCGTCATCCTCCGTCAGTCAGACTGGGCAGCGGCGGATGACTACATGACTGCCAATCGCGCCGAATTCGCTACCAGCCGCCGTCACGCCGGGGTGGCCAAAGTCCTCGCCGATGCCCTCATTTCCCAGAATCTCATCGTCCGTGCTCTTCCGCACTATCAGGATGCTCTCAAGGATTACGCTGCCGATCCCATCCTCCTGAACAACCTCGCCCACTGCCTTCTCCACGCGCAGGAAAAACCGGATGCCGCCAGCATTGCCGCCGCGCTCACGCACGCGACGAAATCCGCCGAACTGACCACGCACCAGGACGCCGCACTGCTTGACACCCTCGCCCGCGCGCAACTCGCCGCCGGCAAAAAAACGGAAGCCATTGCCACTGTCCGGGCTGCCCTCGATCTCAAAGGCACGACGCCCGAAATCATCAACGGACTGAAGGAATTGCAGCCACTGCTCGCCCGGTAGCCTACGTGCCGCCGTTCGAGTGATTCACGACACGGTGCGCGATTTGACGGCCTGCCACGCGGATTCCATTTCGTCGAGCGTGGCGGCTTCCAGCGACTGGCCGGCGGCGGTGAGGCGCTGTTCCATGGCGGTGAAGCGGCGGACGAATTTGTCGTTGGCGGTGGCGAGGAGAACCTCGGGGTCGAGCTTCAGTTTCCGCGCGAGATTGGCGACGGAGAAGAGGAGGTCGCCGACTTCCTCGGCGATGTGATCCTGGTCGCCGGATTGAAGTGCCTCGGAGACTTCTCCGGTTTCCTCCCGGATTTTATCCATGACGCCGGCGGCATCGGGCCAGTCGAATCCGACTTTGGAGGCCTTCTTCTGGAGCTTGGCGGCGCGGCTGAGCGAGGGGAGCGCCGCCGAGACGCCGTCGAGGAAGCCGCGCGGAACGGCACCCTTTTCGCCGGCTTTGATTTCATCCCACTGACGCAGGACGCCCGCGGTGTCGGCGACGCTGCTGTCGCCATAGACGTGCGGATGGCGGCGGATGAGCTTTTCGGAAATGCCGTGCGCGATGCGATCCAAGTCGAATGCACCGGTCTCGCTGGCGATTTCGCCGTGCAGCACCACCTGAAGCAGCAGGTCGCCGAGTTCCTCGCACATGTGCTCCGTGTCCTCGTTCTGAATGGCTTCGAGAACTTCGTAGGCTTCCTCGATGAGGTTTGGCAACAGGCTGCGGTGGGTTTGCTCGGCGTCCCACGGACAGCCGCCAGGGCTGCGGAGATCGTGGACAACTTTCTGGAGACGGAGCAGGCCGTCGCAGTCGGAGGGTGGGGTTTTGCCAGGCATGTTGGGAAAGTGACCGGTGATCAGATGAGGATGATGGTTAGCTTCTTCGGGCCGTGGGCGCCGAGAATGAGAATACGTTCGATGTCGCCGGTGCGGCTGGGGCCGGTGATGATCGTCACCATGCTGGGCCAGGAGGCAGGGCCGTATCGTTTGTGAAGCAGGGCGAAGGCGGCCGGGAGGTCGGGCAGGAGTTGATCCCGTCTGGCGATGACCACGTGATGCGGCGGCAGCACCGAGAGAGCACGACCGCCGCCGCTGCGGGCGGTGAGAACCACGGAGCCCGTCTGCGCGATGAGGGCATCGCATTCGGTGAGGCCGGCGTCGCAGCGTTCGAGTTCAGAAACGTCGTAGCCTTCACGAATGGTCATCACCGGCAAGCCCGTGGCGGACGCGGCGGCAGTGGTGAGGGCACCATCGTGCGTGGCGATGCGCTGCCAGTTCTCCGCTGCGGCAAGCTGCGCCAGCAGCGCATGAGCCCCGGCGATGTCCGGTGCGGTGAGGAGCGTCGTCTTCAGGTCCACGGAGTTTTTCGCAAAGAGCGCGAGCCATTCCTCCTGCGAATCTCCCGTCGCCGGCAGCCACTGACGCGCGGTGGCGGCGGCATTGCGCGCACTGGTCAGCGGACGGTGATCGTGCGCGCCCGGACGCGGCGCGGGGACGCGCAGGCCATCGCGAATGCGCGATAGGATGGCGTCTCGTTCGCTCACGCGCGGCCCTCCTCCGCGTCCATGAGATCGAAGTAGCACTGAAGGTCACTCCTATCCGCGAACCCGGCCTCAGCCTTCGCCTTATCAAAACCCGACTGCGCGGAGTCACGCCACCCGCGCTTACTCAAGAAGCCGTTCCAGATTTCGATCTGCTCCGCGTCGGGCCGGCGGCCATTGGCAAAACACCAGTCGAGAATCTCGTCGTCCGTTCCGCCCTCGAGGGTCCGCGCCGCGAGCGCGGCGAAGTCCACGCCGAGGAACTTACACACGCGGTCATCGAAGGTGCGATTGCCGGGAATGACGCCGACATGATAGCCGTCAGGGAGCTGGCCCGCGGCGTTGAGGCGGATTTTGTCGAGGATGCGGGCGAGAATGTAGATGCCGCCAATCTGGTGGCGCGGGCTGCGGAGGGGGAATGACATAGAGGTGGCGGGTGGTTGGTTATTTCGAGCGAGCTTTCCAGAAGTCGCGGAAGGATTGAGCGGGAAGGGCGGGGAGGTCGCGCGTCTTCGTCCAGGCGCGGGCGGGATCCAGAGAGCCGCCTTTTACGAGACCGTGGAGCGGCTGGAAGAGGCGGGCCATTTTCAAGGCCACGCGATAGAGCCGGGGGCGGTTCATGAGGAACGAGAAGCCGCGCCAGAGCAGGCCTTCGAGCTTGCCGCGCTTTTGCTCCACGGCGTTGCGGCGGTTTTGGAGAAGGTGGTGGTGGAGGTCTATCTTCACCGGGCACGTTTCCGTGCAGGCACCACAAAGAGACGAGGCGCCCGAGAGGTGCTTCCAGTCCTGGAGTCCGCGCAGGTGCGGCGTGATGACGCTGCCGATGGGCCCCTGATAGGTGGTGCCGTAACTGTGGCCGCCGATGTTCTTGAAGATGGGGCACACGTTCAGGCACGCGCCGCAGCGGATGCAGTGGAGGGCGTCGCGCTGCTCAGGATCGGCGAGGAGCGCGGTGCGGTTGTTGTCGAGCAGCACGACATGCCATTCCTCCGGCCCATCGGGTTCGTCCGGCTGACGCGGGCTGCCGTAAAAGGTGTTGTAGCAAGTGATCGCCTGACCGGTGCCTGCGGTGGCCAGCATGGGCAGGAACAGCGCCAGGTCCGCCAGCCGCGGCACCACTTTCTCAATGCCCACCAGCGAGATCATCACACGCGGCAATGCGCCGCAGAGCCGCGCGTTGCCTTCATTCTCGGTGATTGATAGCATTCCCGTCTCCGCGACGATGAAGTTCGCGCCCGTGAATCCGATGTCCGCCTCTATATACTTTTGCCGCAGCACGCGCCGGGCGATCATGGTGAGTTCCTCCGGGTCCGTGGTCGGTGCGGTGCCGAGCTTGTTTTGAAAAAGGTCGCTGATCTCCTCGCGGCTGAGGTGCATGCACGGAGCCACAAAATGATAAGGGCCCTCACCCTGGAGCTGCTGAATGTATTCACCGAGATCGCTTTCCACCACGCTGAAGCCCAGGCTTTCCAGCAACTCGTTGAGGTGAATCTCCTCCGACGTCATCACCTTCGACTTCACGATCCGCTGCGCGTTGTGCCGCCGGATGATGTCCACAATCACCTGCCTCGCCTGCTCGCTGTTGCTGCACCAGTGGACCTGCGTGCCCCGCGCCGTCGCCTGCTTTTCAAACTCCACCAGGTGCGTGTCCAGTTCATTGACCGCCGCCCACTTCGTCTCCGCCGCCGTCTGCCGCGCCTCCTGCCAGTCCTGGAACGCCGTCATCCGCGGCCCGCGCGCGGTCACATACTTCCCCATCGCCAGTTGAATGCGCTCACGGTGCACGAGGTCCGCGGTCAGGCGGTCCGCATCTGTGTGGAATTGCTCGCGGGGCGTGTTGTTCATGCTTTACGGCGGCGAAGTTCTTCGAGCTGCTTTTTCAATGGCTCCCAATATACACGGTCGGCGGCGCGCTCGCGTTCCTCTTCATCGCGCAGGGACTGCTCGATGTCTTGCTGCATCAGCGCCGCTGCGATGGCGGGCCGCACTTCGCTGCGGGCAAAGGCCGCGAACACATGGAGGATGTCCGGCGGCATGTTCATAAGTCACGGCGCGTCTGCACCACATTCGCCGGCAACGCCACCCGGGCGAACTCTGCGATTTCCTCCGCGCTCCAGAAGGGGCTCTGCGGGTCCGGGTCCGGCTCAAGGGTGCCGCCCATCGCCAGGTAATACGCCCGCACCTCCGTCGCCCGCGCCCAGCGCTGCTCCGGCGTCATAAGATAGAACTCCAGCCACTCCGGCTCGATGCTGTCGAGCCATTGTTGTTCAAGGCTGGACACCGGAGGTGGTGCGATGGAGCTGGAGTTAGTCATTCGTCAGGAATTGTGGTCGAGGGTTTCCATCATCTGAGCAAACTCCGCCATTCCTAAAACTCCGGCGACATAGTGCCCGACGGCGGAGCGCAGGGCTGCGCCCTCTGCGGGACTGGCTTCCAGTTTTCCCAGCAGGGTCAGCGCAATGGCGGCGAAGGTGTTGCCGTTGAAGAAGCAGAAGGGGGCTGCCTGGTGGCGCCAGCGCAGCAGGTCCACCGCTTTCCGAAACGTCATTTCACGGTGCTGCCGCTCCTGCCATGCCTCCGCCACTGCTCCGCTGGCAGACGTGGAATTGTGCAAAGCACTCCGTGCGGCGCAAAGCTGCTCATTCATGGCGACCACGCGCTCCCACGGCATCGCCTGGAACCAGACACGGGAGACGTCACTGAACTTTGCCATCAGTCTGCGTTTTTGTCGCGGCAGTAGCCCGCAGTAGTTCTTCATCGGCCTTCATGCCCTCCACGCCACGGCTCATCAGGACACCCTGGCCGGTGCGTGCGAAGACCGGCTCCGCGACAAAGCGATCCGTAATGCGCAGGGCTTCCGCGAGGGCTTCATCGAAGAAGGCCTGCTCTTCCTGTTCCTGTATAGTTGGGTTCATGGTCGCATCGTAGCTTCCCTCTTAGTCAATCCAAGCGCCGAATTGCTCATTCCTGCACCAGCACCTCCGCGAGGTGCATTGTTTTGAGAGGCCGTCCCTGCCGGTCGAGGAGACCCTGGATGTGCATCAGGCAACTGCTGTCATTGCTCACGATGACCTCCGCGCCGGTCTGCGCGGCGCTGGTGCATTTCACCTCGCCCATCGCCGTGCTGATGCTCGCATACTTGGTGGCAAAGGTGCCGCCGAATCCGCAGCACGTCTCCGCCTCCGCCATCTCGATGAGTTCCAGTCCGCGCACGTGCTTCAACAATTCGCGCGGCTGTGATTTCGTCTTCAACTCCCGCAGTCCGTGGCAGCCGTCGTGGAATGTCACCCGCCGCTCAAAGGTCGCGCCCACGTCCGTCACGCCTAGCTTCGTGACGAGAAAGTCCGAGAACTCCCACACCCGGCCGGCGAGCGCGCGCGCCGCGGCCTCCTCCGGCTCACCGGCGAAGAGTTCCCCGTAGAAAACCTTCAGCATCGCTCCGCAGGACCCGCTGCCGATCACCACCGCCTCCGCGTTCTCCAGCCGCCGCAGCACCGGTCGCGCCACCTTCCGCGCCTCGTCCCAATAGCCGGAATTAAACGGCGGCTGCCCGCAGCAGGCGAGTTCAGCGGGGAACTCGATGCGGTGCCCTAGTTTCTCCAGCACTCTCACCATACTGATCCCGGCCTGCGGAAAGCAGGCGTCCATGAAGCAGGGGATAAAGAGTGTGATCGTCATTGGCGGGTCATGGCAGTGGCGGCGCTTTTCGCTCAGCGCCACCGCAGGATTTTTCAAGCCCGCACCTCTCGCGCCTGCATTCCCCTCACGGAGGCGACGACTTCCGATGCAGCCGGTAAAACTGCCGCTGCGGCGACTTCGCCTCCTCCAGCCGGGTGATGCCGTCCGCCGCCGTCAGCGCACCGGGATTCGGCAGCACTTCCTGCCACGATCCCGCCGCCAGCGAATCCGTAGCCTCCAGCAGCCATCCGCTCGCAGCCGTGGGCCAGTGCAGGGAGACCGTCGCGCCGTGGTCTTCGATCACCAGCGGCGGCAGTGGGATGGTGACAAAGCGGAGGCTGTCCACAAGCAGTTCACAGCTTGAAGAAGTCCCGCCCGTCAGCCCCAGAAAAATCTCCACCGTCTGCCCGGCCCATTGCGAGACATCCATGTAGTCCGTGCTCTGCGTCTCGCCTTCCTCCACGAACGACGCCGGCAAGTTGAAGAGATTCGTCCCCGCCACCGCGCAGGCGATGGCGTCATCCGCCGGGTCGCCGTTGACGGTGAAGTCGAAAGCCATCAGCCCCGCATCCGGTGGGATTTTGAGAGTAACCCACGCGGACGGCGCGTCGTTATTGCCACCGCGCAGGTTGCGGTTGGGGGCGAGCAAGCAGATTACAGGGGTGGTGATAAAAAGGTTTTCAGTCAGTTCCAGGCCAGGCACCACCGACACCCCCCAGCGAGCCAGCCGGTCTATTCCAGCATCAATGCCGTGGCCGATTTTGGCCTTCACCGAAGTCAGCACCTGACCGGTCCTGAAGATGGCCGTGCCGCCGAGGTCGCCGGCGTAGT
>JANOZA010000434.1:0-4277 GCA_031429155.1 Verrucomicrobiota bacterium
ATCACCGTCCCGGACGGCCCCAAATTCACGGGCATGGTATCTCCCAGTGCGAAGCTCCTGGTGGCCACGGCATCCGATCCCGGCATCGAGCAGCTACCGCCCGGCGAAACCGAAGCGTTTCTGCCAGATCTCGACGGAGCGGTGAGCGAATGGCTTGTGGGAGTCAAGAAAACCAGCAGCCCCCAGCTCGCCGGCAAGACCTATCGCGTCATCCGCCAAGGTTGGTATGTCGATGGGAACGAATTTGAAATCGATTCCAGTGGCGCGTCGGATCGGTTGGTTTTCAATGCGAGCGGCACCTCTGTCACCCGGACTGCCGAGTTCAATTTCAACGCCGTTTCTTTTGATGGGGTTGAGGATTCGGGATCGGATACGTTTACCTTGCCGATGTCCGTGAATGTGGACGCTAACGGCGAGATCCTGCTTCAGGGGGGAGTTCCCGGCGACTTCAGCGTGAAGACCTTCGGTTACGCCCAAGAGGGGAGTGATCTTTTGATTCTGATCGACAGCATCGAAAACACCGGGGGCGGCGCAGCCGTCGGGATAATCATCGCCGTGAGAGAGCCGTGATCGGCCAGCCGTGAACCATCTCGATTGTCCCCTGATGGCAAAAAAGATTTTTAAAATCCTGAAATTCCACCACATGAGCTCCTCTATCAACCACCTCTTCCGTCGCGGCTGCTGCCTTCTCCCGGTTGCCTTGTTCTCGTTCCTGTCGGCACTCTCCGCGCAGCAAGTGACAGGCAAGCCCCAGCAGCTTTCCTCGCCGGACCAAACGCCGGAGGGGCTTTCCAAGTCCGACTGGTCCAGCATCCGCGCCGCTTACGAGGCCGGGCAACACGCGTTCCAGCCCATCGAAGGCGGCTGGCAGGCGCGCAATCCCGGCCAGCAGTGGACCACGAAGTTCGACCATCGCGGATTCGTGGCCGAGCCGAAGGGCGGCGGCTGGCAGTGGGGGCTGGAGTTGAAGAGTTATGGCTTTGCCGCGGAACAACACGCCATCGGCGGCACCCCGGTCGTGAAAGCGGATGGCCAGCGACTTTCCTATCAATGGAATGACTCCGTGCAGGAGTGGTTTGTGAATGATCAGCGCGGTTTGGAACACGGCTTCACCATTGAGAAACGCCCGGATAACGCTCCCGGCTCCCAACCTTCAACACTCAACTTCCTGCTCGCCACGCGCGGCACACTGCGGCCCAGCGTCACACCGGATGCCCAGGGCGTGCTTTTTCAGGACGAAGCCGGAGCCACCGTGCTCAACTACACCGGCCTGAAAGTCTGGGATGCCGATGGCAAGACCCTCCCCTCCCATTTTGAGGCCGCCGGGGAGAACCGCATCCGCCTAATGGTGGACGAGCGCGCGGCACGCTACCCCATCACCATCGACCCCATCGCCCAGCAGGCGTATCTCAAGCCCGCCGCGGTCGGGACCACGCAGGCGCAGGACTCATTCGGCTGGTCGGTGGCCGTCTCGGGTGACACGGTAGTGGTTGGGGCCAGGTTGGAAGACGGCAGCGCGACAGGTGTGAACGGCCCAGTGAACGAAGGTGCAATTGACTCCGGCGCGGCCTACGTCTTCGTGCGGAGTGGAACGACATGGAGCCAGCAGGCGTATTTGAAGGCCAGCCAGGTCTCGCCGTGGGACTGGTTCGGCAGAGCGGTGGCCATCTCGGGAGATACGGTGGTGATCGGGGCCTACCAGGAGGATGGCAGCGCAACGGGGGTGAACGGCACAGTCAATGAACTCAGCAGCAATTCCGGCGCTGCCTACGTCTTCGTGCGCAGCGGAACGGCATGGAGCCAGCAGGCATATTTGAAGGCAAGCCAAGTCTCGGGGGCAGATAATTTCGGCATCTCGGTGGCCATCTCAGGAGACACAGTGGTGGTCGGAGCACTTTTCGAGGACGGTGGCGCGACGGGGGTGAATGGCACGGTGAACGAACTCGCCCCAGATACAGGTGCGGCCTACATCTTCGTGCGCAGCGGAACGGCATGGAGCCAGCAGGCATATTTGAAGGCAAGCCAACTCTTGAGGGTCGGCTCTTTCGGCTACTCGGTGGCCGTTGATGGAGACACGGTAGTCGTAGGGGCAAACGCTCAAGCCGGAGGTGCGGCGGGCGTGAACGGCCCGGAGGACGAGACCACCACCGGTGCCGGCGCGGCCTACGTCTTCGTGCGCAGTGGAACGACATGGAACCAGCAGGCGTATCTGTAGGCCAGTCAGGTTTCGGGGGGTGTCGAATTCGGCTTTTCAGTAGCTGTCTCGGGAGACACGGTAGTGGTAGGGGCAAGATACGAGGACGGCAGCGCGATGGGAGTGAACGCCCCGACAGATGAGATCGCCATCAATGCCGGTGCAGCCTACGTGTTCGTGCGCGACGGGACGACATGGAGCCAGCAGGCGTATTTGAAGGCCAGTCAGGTCTCGGCGAATGATGCTTTCGGCTACTCGGTGGCCGTCGCGGGTGACACGGTGGTGGTAGGGGCAATTTACGAGGATGGCAGCGCGACCGGGGTGAACGGCACGGTGGACGAACTCGACAGCGGTGCCGGTGCCGCCTATGTCTTCGTGCGCAGCGGGACGACGTGGAGTCAGCAAGCTTATTTGAAGGCCAGCCCGGCCTGCGCGATTGACCAGTTCGGCTATTCGGTGGCTGTCTCGGGAGAGTCGGTGATCGTCGGGTGTCCGTATGAGACTAGCAGTGCGACGGGCGTGAACTGCACGCCAATCCAAAATTCCGGAGCGGCCTATATTTTCACCGGCTTCGGTCCGCTCACCAGCTATGTTGCATGGGCCTCCTTCAATATCCCCGCCGGCCAGGATGCCACGTTTGATGGCGACTGGAATCACGACGGCATCCTCAACGGTGTTGAATACGTCTTCGGCACCACGCGCTTCAACCCCACAGGCAAAGCCAAAGTCCCCGCGCCGCCGGCCATCCCCGCCGACGTGGATGTCTTCCTCGACCGCAGCCTCAATCTCACCGCCTCACCCGGATGGGCACCCGTCGCCAGTTGGGTCAACAGCGCGGCCCCCGTCTTCGCCAGCGGCGTCAGCCTCGCGGGCGGAGAAGTGGTGGACACATTCGCCGGCCCCATAGCCTACTACCGCTACCGCGTAGTGCTGCGCTGATCCATCTGCATCAACTCCCCGCCGCCTCGCGCACGAGTTGCTCTGTCGTTTTCCAGTCAATGCAGGCGTCGGTGATGGAAACGCCGTACTGCAATTCACTGAGCGGGCGCGGGAACGGCTGGGTGCCGGCGTGGAGGTGGCTTTCGAGCATGGCGCCGCAGATGCCGGGGAGTCCGGCGGCGCGGAGGGCGAGGATGTCGCGAAAGGTGGCGGGCATTTTGGCGTGGTCCTTGCCGCAGTTGGCGTGGCTGGCGTCTATCATCACGGTCTCGGGGAATTTCGCCTTGCGCAGGGAGGTGATGACGGACTCGACGGTGGCGCGGTCGCAGTTGGGGCCGGCGTCGCCGCCACGGAGGATGAGGTGGGAGTCGGGGTTGCCGGTGGTGGTGACGGAACTGGCGCGGCCATCGGCGGCGATGCCGAGGAATGTCTGCGGCGCGACGGCGGCTTTCATGGCGTTCACTGCGGCTTCGATGCCGCCGGCGGTGGTGTTTTTGAAACCGACCGGCATGGACAGGCCGCTGGCCATCTGGCGGTGCGTCTGGCTTTCCGTGGTGCGCGCACCGATGGCTGACCAGCAGGTGAGGTCGGCGATGTATTGCGGCGTGATCGGGTCGAGCATCTCCGTGGCGGTGGGGAGGCCGAGGGCGATGATTTCCCGCAGGAATTCCCGCGCGATGCGGAGGCCGGCGGGGATGTCGTTGGTGCCGTTGAGGTGCGGGTCCATGATGAGCCCCTTCCAGCCGGTGGAGGTGCGCGGCTTTTCAAAATAGACGCGCATGACGCAGAGGACGCGGTTCTTTACTTCGTTGGCGAGGTTTTTGAGACGGTGCGCATATTCCATACAGGCGCCGGTGTCGTGAATGGAACACGGCCCGACGATGAGAAGGAAGCGGTTATCCCTGCCAGCGATGATATCCGCGATTTCGCGGCGGGACTGCGTGACGAACTGCTGCTGCGAATCAGACACCGGGATTTCCTCCGCGAGGGCCATGGGGGACGGCAGCGGGGTGTTGGAGGAGACGTGGAGATTGGCGGTATCGGGCATGGGGCCGTCCGTGGGTCAGTCGGGTGATGCTGGCAAGCGCCCGCCGCAGACTCACGCGAAGATTTCCCGCACCACCCGCGCGTGCTCGACGCCGGT
>JANOZA010000435.1:0-4789 GCA_031429155.1 Verrucomicrobiota bacterium
AGGCTGGAAGCCTGTGTTCCCCTCCTGCTCCTCCTCGCTGCGCCTGCCCTCGCCGGTGATGCCGGCGCGCCGCGCGTCACCTTCTTCTCCCCGCGCGGCTGGCACACCGGCGCGCAGGTGGAACTCAAATGCAGCGGCACCGCCCTCAAGGACATCCGCGGCGCGCTCTTTCTCGACACGGATAAAATCAAATTCGTCCGCGCCGCCGACGCCAGCCCTGACAACGAACGCGGCCAGCGCCGCGGCGACGTGAACTCCACCGTCGCCGTCACGTTCGACATCGCGCCCGACTGCCCGCGCGGACAGCGCGCCTTTCGTCTGCAAACCGCCGGCGGCCTCAGCGACGTGCAGTTGCTCCACATCGGCGGACTGCCCACCGTTTCCGAAATCGAAAACCCGGAGAAGCAGCGCGAGGACGCCAACGGCTCCGCCGCCGGTGCCGAGCCGATCAACCCCGGCTCCACCGTGAACGGCCTGCTCGTCACCCTGCCCAACGGCATCGAGCAGGACTGGTTCCGCCTCGACGCGAAGAAGGGCGGCCTCATCAGCGTGGAGGCGGAATGCTCGCGCCTGTGCGCGTTCGAGCGCGAGGATGGATTCGAGGCCCAACTCACTGTGCTCGACGCCGCGGGCCACACGCTCGCCACCGCCGGCGCGCAGCCGCTCCTGCTCATTGATCCCTTCGTCGCCACCACCGCGCCCGCCGACGGCACGTACTATATAAGGATGTCCGCCGCGCTCCCGCCGGAGAACAACCGCCGTGTGCCCTATCGTCTGCATGCCGGCCCATTTCGCCGACCGTCCGCCGTCTATCCTGCGGGCGGAAATCCCGGCGAAAAGCTCGCCGTGCGACTGCTCGGTCTGCCACCCGGCGTGCCTGACAAAAAGGAAATCACCCTGCCGGCGCAGGAGGGCGTCTTCGCTTTCCACGCCGACTCCGGCACGCCGACCGCGAACCCTCTACGCATCCTCCCCGGCGCGAATGTTCTGGAAGCCGAACCCAACGACGAGCCTGACAAAGCCACGCCCGTCGCCGCCGGCTCCGCGATTCCATTCGCCGTGAACGGCATTCTCCAAAAAGACGGCGATGCCGACTGCTTCCGCTTCGCCGCGAAGAAAGGCGAGCGCGTGAACATCCGCCTCCACGCGCAATCGCTCGGCACGCCGCTGGATGCGCGCTTCACCGTGGCCAAAGCCGGCGCGCCTTCCAAAGCCGAGCGCAGCGATGACAGCAACGACGACGCACTCGGCGTCTTCGATGCGCAGACCACGCGCGAGCGGCTCGACCCCAGCGACACCTGGTCCGCGCCGGAGGACGGCGACTACATTCTCACCGTGACCGACGTGCGCGGCATGGGCGGCGCGCACTTCGTCTATCGCGTGGAATTTACCGCCGTGCGCGACGGCCTCGTCACCACGCTGCTGCCGCTGGACAACAACGCCCGGCTCGCGCGCAACAGCATCAACATCGGTCAGGGCAGCTACGCCAGCTTCGTCATCGGCACCAAGCCGCTGCCCGGCGCGGACGTGAGCGGCGAGCACCAGATCATCGCCCGCGGCCTGCCCGCCGGCGTCACTCTGCTGCCGGCGAAATTCAAAGCCAGCGACCGCCGCGTGCCCATCGTGCTGCAAGCCGCCGCCGACGCGCCCGTCGCCGCCGCCAACGTGCAACTGCTCGCCGTGCCCGTGGATGCCGGGCAGGCAAAGACCGCCGCCGCGCGCTTCAATCAGGCCGTGCCGCTCGTCACGCTCGGCAACGATCCCGTCTGGCAGATCATGCTCGACAGCGTGAGCCTCGCTGTCGCGGAGGCTCCGCCCTTCACCCTCGCCGCCGCCGCGCCCGGTGCGCCCATTTCCAAAAACGGCGAGACCACCGTGGAACTCACCCTCACACGCCGCGCCGGATTCACCGAGCCGGTGGAAATCCTGCTCGAGCAGCCCCCGCGCGGCCTCACCGGCCAGCAGGGCGTCGCCCTGCGCGATGGCGAGACAAAGGTGCAGTTTCGCCTCGCCGCCGACGGCAATGCCGAGCCTGGCAAATACGAACTCGCCTTCACCGCCCGCAACAAAGCCGGCGACAACCGCACCGGCGGCGGCAAGATCTACGCCGCCAGCCCGCCCGTCCCCGTCGAGATCGGTGACCCGTGGTTCCGCGTTAAATTCACGCGCACCAAAATCGAGCAGGGCAAGTCCGCGACCTTCACCGCCAGCATCGAACGCCTCCGCGAAGTCTCCGGCAAAGCCACCGCCACCCTGCTGCGCCTCCCGCGCGGCCTGAGCCTGGCCAAGCCCGTGGAACTCTCCGGCGACAAAGTGGAATTCCAAATCAACGCCGCGCGGGATGCCCTGGTCGGCAGCTATAATGGCGTCGCCTGCGAAATCACCGTCGCCAGCGACGACGCCCCCGTGAAACAAATAGCCGGTTACGGCGCCCTCCGCGTGGACCCGGCAAGGAAGGCAGAATGAATATGATGCACCGCGTTTCCAAACACACCGAGCAAGTCGCCGATGAACCCCAGTGTGCCGCTGAACCGCGGAGCGGTTCCCCCATGAATAGCCGGGGGTGGGCGACGCAGGAGCCTACCCCCGGTAAGCCAGCCAACGAAACACTACCCCGAAGGGGTAGGCCAATGCTGACCACGGTCACGCCCCCAGCATTGGCGAACCCCTCCGGGGTTCATGTTCCTTTCCGATGGATCCGGGGGTTCCGCTCGTTCCTCGCTCAACCCCCGGCTATTCATGGGCGAACCGCGCTGCGGTTCAGAATGACGCTTCGTTCACTTTCCATGATTGGTTTGGTGGGGACTCTCGGCATCTCGACTTCCCACGCCGCGCTCCGCGTTTATCCCGATGCCATCACGCTGGACTCCGCCGCAGCGCGGCAATCCATCGTCGTGCAGCACATCACCGCCGACGGGCTGACGCTCGATGTCACCGCTTCCGCCAAGATAGAACTCTCTGCCGACGCCGCGGCCTACGACACGAAGACCTTCTCCTTCTCCCCGGCCAAAGACGGCGCGCTCACCGCCACCATTTCCGCCGCGGGCGAAACCATCACGCTTCCCGTCACGGTGAAGAACGCCGCCGCCGCGCGACCGGTTTCCTTCCGCCTCGACGTGGAGCCGGTCTTCATGCGTGCGGGCTGCAATTCCGGCTCCTGCCACGGCTCGGCGCGCGGCCAGGATGGATTCCGGCTTTCGCTCTTCGGCTACGATCCGGCGGGCGATTACTTCCGCATCACGCGCGAATATATTGGCCGCCGCGTGGACCTCGCGGTGCCGGAGCAGTCGTTGATGCTGGAGAAGGCCACGGGCGTCGTGACGCACACCGGCGGCGAGGCGCTCAAGAAGGACAGTGCCTATTATAATACGCTGCGCGACTGGATCACCGCCGGTGCGCCGGACGATCCCGACGGCACGCCGCACGCCACCGGCATTCGCGTGCTGCCGGAGAAGATCATGCTGCGCGCCGCTTCTCCCGCGCCGCAGCACCGCACCGTCGTCCTCGCCGACTACAGTGACGGCTCGGTGCGCGATATCACCAGCCTCGCGCTGTATCTCACCAACAACGAAGGCGTGCTTGCCGCGGGCAAAGACGGCAGCGTCACGGCGCGCGCATCGGGCGGCGCGTGGATCTTCGCGCGCTTCGACAAGTTCACCGCGGGCAGCGAAGTCATCGTGCTGCCGGAGCGCCAGGATTTGAAGTGGCCGGAGAATGTTCAGGCGGCGAACTACATAGACGAAGCCGTCTTCGATAGGCTGCGGCAGTTGCAGATTCCGCCGTCGCCGCACGCGGACGATGCCGCGTTTCTCCGCCGCGCGCGGCTCGATCTCACAGCGCTCCCGCCGACCGAAGAGGAACTGCACGCCTTCCTGGAAGACGGCACCAAAGACAAACGCGCGAAGCTCATCGATAAGCTGCTGGCGTCCGAGGAATTCACTGACGTGTGGACCATGAAGTGGGCTGAGGTGCTCCAGGTGCGCGCCAACAATCAGAACAACGTCGAGAGCGGACGCCCGCGGAAGGCGGCGTTCCGTTACCATCAATGGCTGCGCGCGCAGATCGCGGACAACCGTCCGTTCAACGAACTCGTGGCCGATCTGCTGCGCGGCGAGGGCAGCAATTTGAACAACCCTCCGGCTAATTATTACACCACCGCGTTCGGTCAGCCGCGGAAGCCGATGGAGCGCGCAGAGGACACGGCGCAACTTTGGCTGGGCACGCGCATCCAGTGCGCGCAGTGCCACAATCATCCGTTCGACCGCTGGACGATGGACGACTACTACGGCTTCACCGCGTTCTTCAGCGGCGTTAGCACTAAGCGTGGCGCGATGCCGACGGAGGTTTTCGTTTTCAGCAACAACGAGAAGACCACCGCCGAGCATCCCGTGGATGGCCGCCAGGTCCTGCCGAAATTCCTCGGCGGCGACGCGCCCGCGCTGGAGGGCAAAGACGCGCGACAGTTTCTCGCTGCGTGGCTCACGTCGCCGGACAACAAACGTTTCTCGCGCAACCTGGCCAATCGCGCGTGGGCGCAGTTTTTCGGGCGCGGCATCATCGAGCCGGTGGACGACGGACGCATTTCCAATCCGCCGAGCAACGAGGCGCTCCTCGCCGGACTCGCGCAGCGGCTGGTGGCGTCGAAGTTCGACGTGCGCGCGCTCGTGCGCGACATCTGCAACAGCACCACCTACCAACTCAGCAGCAGCACCGCGCCCGGCAATGAAAGCGACGACCGCTATTTCAGCCACGCCCTCGTGCGCCGCCTCCAGGCCGAAGTGCTGGCCGA
>JANOZA010000436.1:0-11590 GCA_031429155.1 Verrucomicrobiota bacterium
CTCCGACAGCGACGGCGACGGCGTGCCTGACAAGCCGACGGTCTTCGCGGACAATCTGAACATTCCCATCGGCGTCCTCCCGTACAAGAATGGCTGCATAGCGTGGAGCATCCCGAATATCTGGCGGCTCGAAGACACCGACGGCGACGGGAAGTGCGACAAGCGCACCGTGCTCTTTGGTCCGCTGGGCTGGGAAATGGACACGCATGGCATGATCTCCAGCCTCATCATGGGACCGGACGGCTGGATCTATGCCACGCATGGATTCAACAACACCTCGCACTTCGAGGTACTGCCGCAAAACAATCCCGCCGCCGCCAACCGTACAAGAAAGCCGACGCCCAGCGCGCAGAATACCGGCGTGCCGCGCAGCGAGTTGGACTGGGGATTCTCGCTCGATCTTCACAGCGGCAATGTCTTCCGCTTCCGGCCCGATGGCTCGGCGGTGGAGCCGTATTGCTGGGGTCAGGTGAATCCCTTCGGCATGTGTCAGGACAGCTACGGCAGCTTCTACACCGCCGACTGCCACAGCAATCCCATCAGCCAGATCATCCCCGGCGCGTTTCTGCCGAGCTTCGGCAAGCCGCACGACGGCATGGGCTTCGCACCCGTGATGTGCGAACACGCTCACGGCTCCACCGGCCTCTGCGGCGTGCTCTATATAGACGGCGGCATCTGGGGACCGGAATGGGATGACCACATGTTCGTCGGCAACTGCGTCACCAGCCGCATCAACCACGACCTCGTCACCTTCACCGGCGCGACGCCCAAGGCGAATGAGAAGCCGGATTTCCTGACCACCGACGACGGATGGTTCCGGCCGGTGAATCTGAAACTCGGCCCAGACAACTCGCTCTACGTCGCCGACTTCTACAACAAGATCATCGGCCACTACGAAGTGCCGCTCACTCACCCGGGCCGGGATCGGGAGCGGGGGAGAGTTTGGAGGATTGTGAAGGAGGGGGCGAAGAAGGAGCGAATGGTAAGCCCTGAACAACGCGCTGCCGTAGATTATCGGTTCTTCGGGAGGTCTGACGTCGTCGGTGCCGACGGATTACCGCTGATCAACAGCATCCGGGTTGCACAAGCCGTGGCCGAAACTGGAATCACCCGACCGGTGTCGTCCAAACCCTCCGACATGATCCGTTCGCTGCTTTCACGAATCCAAAGCGTACCGCAAAACGATGTCACCTTGGGGTATACGCTCCGGCTGAAATTGCGAAACTGTCTCCAAACGCCTGATCCGATAGATTCCGACCTATATGGAGATCTCGAGAGAAGCCCGGAACGGTCGGCAATGTTGGCCTCGGTAGCGCGCACTGTCCAGACTGAGAGGGTTTCCGACTGGTTGCTGCACCATTTGCTTACTCAAGACAAAGCGAACATCGGGGAACTCCGGAATACAGTAGCTTCCCTCGCCAAAAATATTTCCGGAGAAAGCGAAACGCTGCTTGTTGCCTTTGTGAAGGAACAACTCGCGAATGATACCGGCGCGCAGTTGGAACTCGCCGGCGCGATCCGTCAGGGCATTTCCCGCCGAGGCGGCAGGCCGGGACCGGAAGCCGCTGCGTGGCTGACTGAAGTGGCGGCGCGGCTATTTACCCAACTCGAAAGTACACCGCCGGTCACGGCATGGGATCCGCCGCCGACAGACGGCTGGGTGCTCCAGAAGCGACCCTGTGCGGATGGAAAAGAGGCGACCACCATTTCCAGTCTCGGCAAGAAAGGCGAAGGTTTCGCCGGCACCATCAGATCCGCAGCGTTCGCCTGTCCGGCGAAATTCTCCTTCTACATCCTTGGGCACCGCGGCTCGCCTGCCAAACCGCCGACGGAGCGCAACTTCGCGCGCCTCGTGGACACGGCCAGCGGTGCGGAACTCATCCGCGCCTATCCGCCGCGCAATGACACTGCGCAAAAAGTGGAGTGGGAACTGGCCGCTCACGCCGGAAAGCAGGTTCGCGTGGAACTGGTGGACGGCGACAACAACGACAGCGGCGAAGCTTACGCCTGGCTGGCGGCAACCCGTTTCGATCCAGCTCTCATTACCGTTCCCGGCGGTGATCCAGCGGCGCTGGAGAATGATGTCCGCACCGCCGCGCAGATGGCGTCCGAGCTTTCGCTGACCTCACACATTCCTGCACTCAGCAAACTCCTCGCCCGCGCCGGGCTCAGCGCCGAAACGCGCAGCACCCTCGCCGCTTCGCTGGCCTCCATGAATCAGCCGCAGGCCATCGCCACCGTGCTCAAGACCGCGCCCGCCAGCATTCAGGGAGTCCTCGCGGAAGTCCTCGCCGGCACGGAAGCCGGAGCCTCAGCGCTCATGGAATGCGGCGTGCCGGTGCTGCTCACCCAGCCGGTGGTGGCGCAGAAGATTGCGGCTTTGAACCGAAAAGACTTAAAGGACAAAAGGGACGCGCTGATCAAGGACCTGCCGCCGGCCAGTGTGGAGACGAATGCTCTCATCGCCGCGCGAATTCAGCAGCACGCCACGGCGAAAACCGACGCCGAAGCGGGGCACAAAGTCTTCACCGCGAACTGCGCCATCTGCCACAAGGTCGGCGGCGAAGGCAATGTCGTCGGCCCGCAGCTCGAAGGTGCCGGCAACCGCGGCATCGAGCGGCTCTGCGAAGATATCCTCGATCCCCACCGCGCCGTGGACCCCATGTTTCGGATGCACCTCGTCAGCATGAAGGACGGCACCATCCAGGCCGGCCTCATCCGCCGCGATGACGCCGCCTCACTCGTCATCGTGAATGCCACCGGCCAGGAAACCGCGCTGACGAAGGCGAACATCCTCAAGGATGAACTCGCCCCCATCAGTCTCATGCCAGCCACCTTCGGTCTGGCGATCCCGGAGGCGGACTTCCACAACCTCGTCGCCTGGCTCTCCGGGCAGAAGAAGCAGGAAGTAAAGTAGGAGCGGCAACGGCCCGCCCCCCGAAGTCGCGCCCGCCCTCCTGCCTGTCCATCACCGTGTCCTCTACGGCCGACGCGCCCCATGCCGCGGTGGGCCTTGCCCCCCGCCATCTTCCGGCAGCGGGCCAGCAGGACCGCATGGCTCGCCGGAGTCTGATTGGCAGCCATAGTGGAATAGATCAGCAAAAAACGGAGAAGCGCCGGTCCCTCCCTCGTCCAGGTCGCGGAAGGCGGAGACTCCTGCGGCCCCCGTCCCGGTCCTGGCCGCCCTGAGGGAGACCGGCTGCCTCCCGCAGGCGTCTCCCTTACCCCGGCGGGTAGTCTGCTGCGGGGATGAATTGATTCCAGCAATACTCACCAATCCTTGTTGAGCATCAGTCGAGATTTTGGAATAGCCTCCCGTGATCGCTTTCAAGCAGCCGGAGACTCGCTTCCTCTTCGCCTGCTCCTGTTGAGTGGTGGTCGAGCCTCCTGCACAGAAAAACAACAGTCTGCAAGGCAAGCTGGAGACCCGACTGTTGAAGCACAAGACTGGGTGAGTGCTGGTCGAGACTTTGTGACCTCCTGCAGGGTTTTCATTTGAGCCAATATAGTCTCGACTATTGCTCACCAAGCCTTGTTTTGTAGTGATTGAGCCTTTGCCAGTGAGCAATGAAAGCCCGCAAAGCGATTGCCAGATGCCCATTCCCTGGAATCACTCCGGCCGGCCCGGCTCCGTGCAGCCAAATGCCTGAAAAGAACTCCCCGAATCCGCAACAGCGCGACCGGCGCGTGACCAGGGGGGCCGGGCGACGGCTCTTTAATGGCGGTGCCCCTCTGGCGGGATCCGGCACTGGTGGATAAAGCTCAGAGCAGGCTGCGCAGCCAGCATGAACTGCGGCTCACTTCAGCGTCTCCATCCACGCGATGAGGTCGCGGAATTCCTGAACGGTCATCCCGAGTTCCAGTCCTTCGGGCATGAGGGAAACCGGCGCGGTATCTATCCGGGTGATCTTGTTGTGGGGAATCTGCTGAATGGTGCCGCCAGGGAGGTAGATGTCCACGCGACCGCCGCTTTCCTTGTCGCTCTGCACGCCGGAGACCGTGGTGCCATCCTTGAGAAGGACGGTCTTCATGCCGTAAAGCGGACCGATATCCCGGCTGGGAGTCAGGATGGAATTGATTAGCTTCTCCCGGTCGGAGGCCCGCGCGATGGTGCTGAGGTCGGGCCCGACTCGCACGCCGCGGCCTTCGGCGATGTGGCAGGTGGAGCAGTTGGCGGCGGCGCTGAAGAAGACGCGGCGGCCTTCGTCGGGATCCCCTTTCCCGGTGCGGACAGCCTCGTGCCACTGCTCGTCGGTGCCGGGGCGGATTTCGACGGGGGGCTTGCCGAGGGCGAGGGCGAGCGGAGGGTTGGCAGCGGCAGCTATAACCGAGAACGGCCCGGTCTGCACCCCGCCGCAGCGGGCGGCGAACTTCTCCAGAGCCGCCCTGACTTCTGCATTACCGAGAGCACCGCGAAGCGTGCGGATGACTTGGCGAATCAGCCCCGGATTACGTTCCTCCAGCAGCGGCAGCAGCGGGAGAAGTGTGGCGTCGGGCTTGCCGGAAAGTGCAGCGAGGGCATCGAGCCGGGCGATGAGAGGAGCGTCTTTGTTCAGCGCGAGGTCGCGCAGCGGATTGATGACTTCGTTTTTGCTCACTGCTCCCAGCGTGCGCGCCGCAGCCGCAGCGACGACGGCGTCTTTGTCTTTCAGAAGTTCCATCAGCTTGCCCGCCGCACCGTCGTGGTTGTTCAGATGCAGCATCGCCAGCGCACGAATGGCCGCGGGCTGCGTGGCATCGGTTATTATTTTGAGCAGCAGGCCGTCGAGCGAACCGGAGGGTTTGGCGGTGGCGTCTTTATCAATGAGTTCCAGCGCGGCGATGCCAGTGCGGAAGACTTCTCGGTCGGCGCTGTGCTTCTTGATAGCGGCTTCGATGTCGGGGATGAGGTCTTTGAGGCGGCGCTCGGCGGCGAGGATCAGAGCCATGCGCACGACTTGGCCATCTTCGTCGTGGAGAAGCGGGACGATGAATGTCCCAGAAATGTCCTGCTTGAGTCGCCGTAACGTTGCGATGGCCCATGCTCGTGCCGTTGCGGACTCTAGTTTTGCGATGTTCGCAGGCCCGCCCAAGTACACCAGAAGACCTTTGGCCAGCCAAGTTCGGATTATCGGATCGTTCGTACCTGCGATCGATTCGGAATAATATGCCAGGCCATCTCCTCCGCGACCGGGAGGGTCAGTCACATCCAATGGCCTGTGGATTTCCGGCCAAGCCAGCACCGCCTCCTCCGTCTTCACCTTCGCCGGCTCCTTCGCGCTGATCCTCCATATGCGGCCCTTCCCATGCACCGAGTATTCCCGGTCCGCCCAGTCAGTGACAAAGACACTCCCATCCGGTGCCGCCGCCAGACACGCGGGGCGGAAGCTGGCGTCCCCGCGCACGAGCACGCTGCGTTCGCCGAGGGTGACGGATGCGCCTTTGCTGACGAGCTTGTAGGCTTCGATCTGGTTGTCGCCCCATGACGTGACCATGACGTTGATGCCGGGTTTTCGGAAGGAAGTGCGGCGGAGGTCCATCACGTCGGTGGCGGCTTCGCCCACGCCGCAGATCATGGGCAGGGTGCCGGGGATTTCGCCGTTCCAGCACTGGAAGGGGTGGGTGCCGGCGCGGCCGTAGGTCATGTTGAATCCGTAGTCGCCGCCAGGCACGATGTGGAGCAGGCGGTTCGGCGGGCAACTGTCAGGATCATTGTCCACACAGAGAATGCGGCCCGCGCCATCGCACTCGACGCCGAAACCATTCCACAATCCGGTGGCCACGATTTCCAGGCCGCTGCCGTCGCGATGGAGGCGGAAGATATTCGCGCCGCCGGGCTGATACTCGATCTTCTTTCCGTCCGCGCCGATGGCAGTGTAGGGCATCTGGAGATTTTCGCCGCTGCCGACGTAAAGCCAGCCGTCGGAGGCAAACGTCATGCCGCTGAGACCATTGTGAGGGTAGTCGCCCTTGGTCTCCCAGCGCATGAGTTCCGTCTGTTTGTCGCACACACCGTCATTGTTGGTGTCTTCGAGTTTCAGCAGCTTGTCGCGCATCGTGAAGTGCAGCACGCCGTCGGGATCGAACTCGAGGCACATGGCATTGCGGAATCCCTCAGCGAAAGTGGTGGCACTCCACTTCCCTGCCCCGTCCTGCTGGAACATGCGGATGCGGTCCGTGGGATAGCCTTTGTAGCCCGGTTGCACCTGGTGGGTGTTATTCTCCACGACGAAGACGCGCCCCTTCTTGTCCACCGCGATGCCGACGGGCGTGTTGATGTCCGGCTCCGCGGCGATGAGTTCAATTTTCAAATTCGGATCGAGCACTTGCGGCGGCGTGACATCGGCGAAGGCGGGGAGAGCGAGGAGGAGAAGGATGGCGTGTTTCATTTTGCGGTGAATGAAGCAGGGAATGAGGAAAGCAGGAAGGCAGGAATTTAAGAAACCACCTCTCTGAACTTCCTGCCTTCCTGCCTTCCTTATTTCCAATCCCCCCATGCGGGGCCAAAGTGACGTTACGCGAGCGCGATGACGAAAGGTCTTGCCCTTGTCCGGCCCGCACCGCAAAAGGCCCGCGCCATGAAGCACATTCTCATCACCACACTCGCCGCACTTCTCTCCCTCAGCACCACCCGCGCGGAGGAACCCGTCAACATCGCCACCAAGCCGGAGGTTCATAAGGGAACCGAAAAGCGTCACGAACAGTTCAACGAAATCTCAAAGAAAGGGGAGGCGCAGCTGGTCTTTCTGGGCGACTCCATCACCCAGGGATGGGGCGGCCAGGGGGCGATCTGGAATGCCTCATGGGGGCAGTATAAGCCCGCGAATTTCGGCATCGGTGGGGACCGGACCGAGCACGTCCTCTGGCGGCTCGACAACGGAAACTTCGACGGCCTCAAGCCCAAGCTCGTCGTGCTCATGATCGGCACCAACAACACCGGCCACCGCGGTGGCAAGGAATCGCCGGAACAGACCGCCGAGGGAGTGAAAGCCATCGTCGAGCGCCTCGCCAAAAAATGCCCCGACACCAAAGTGCTCGTCCTCGGCATCTTCCCCCGCGGCGCGACCGCCGACGACAAACTCCGCGTCCACAACGCCGCCATCAACGAACACCTCGCCAAACTCGCCGACGGCAAGAAGGTATCCTACGCCGACATCGGCAAGTCTTTCCTCCAACCCGACGGCACGCTCTCGGCTGAAATCATGCCCGACCTCCTGCACCTCAGCGCCAAGGGATACCAAATATGGGCCGACGCCATCAAGGACAAGGTGGCTGAGCTGATGAAGTAAGCAGCCTGCCTGCTACTTTCCGCCCCGGCGGCCACCACCGAAGCCACCAAAGCCGCCGCCCATGCCACCAAGGCCCTGGAAGAACTGGGTGGGGTCGAATCCGCCGAGAGCATCGGTGATGCGCTTCTTCTCGTTGGCCTGGCGTTCCTGGATTTGACTCCACTCCGCCATTTGGTCCTCGCGGAGCAGAGCAGCGATGGCTTCATCCTGAGTCTTCCCGTCATCCGCCGCCGCAGCACCGGAATCCAGCCCCTCCACCGAGAGCTTGGCGTCGTATTGCGGATCCTTCTTCACCAGAATGTCGAACACCTGATCCTTCTGCGTCTCGTCGAGATTCAGCGCCTTCATGCGGTCGAGCTTCCACGTGGCCGTGCGTTCCAGTTGTTGCGCTTTGGACTCCAGCTTCTGCTTTTCCCACGTCTGCTTCTGCTCGTCCGTCATCTTCGTCATCACGTAGTCGTCCATGCTCTTCTGCGGATTCATGTCCTTCATGACCGAGAAGACATCGAGAATCGTCATCGGCTTGTCCAGCATCGCTTTGATCTTCGCAAAGTTCTCCTCATCGAGCTTCAGGAAATGAGCGATCATCTCCTGCGTCTGCTCCTCAGTGAGCCCCATCTGCTCCGCCAGCTTTTCAGCCATGCCCCGGATGAACCGCTCCGTCATTTTCTTCCGCTCGCCTCCGAACATAAGCGCCAGCGACTTCATCAGCGGACGCGCGTCATTGAGCAGACGCTGAATGTCCAACTGATTCTCCGCCACCGGTGCCTGGTCGAGGCCGGCAGCTTCGAACTGCTTGCGGAGTGACTCCGTCGCCCCCCGGGCACCGGCCAAATCCGACTTCAACCTCGCCGCATCCGAGTCGCGCTTTAACATAGCCGCAGCAAAATCGCGATCCGCTTCCTGAAGACGGGCTTCGCTCCAGGCATACATGATACCGCCTCCAAGAAGAATGCCGGCGGTGAGTGAGATGGTGATTTTTTTCATGATCGAATATCGGGTTTAACGGATGAAACTGGGGAGGACGACGGCGGCCATCTTAGTCCCCGGGAAAGCAGGATCAAGAAATTCCTTACCCCTCCCGCCCCGCCGCACCTGCCCCCATCGCCGCTCCCCATGGAGCGGCGAGCATCCTGCCGCCGGTTTCATTCCCCGCCTCCCTACCGGCGCGCTGCATTGATCAATTCATCCAGCTTGTTGGCCATGGACTGCATCTCCGCCTGGGTTGGAGGGTCGCTCACTGTCAGGCCCAGCAAGGCCACCCCATTCGTGTTCGCGGAAGTCTGCGGCAGCGTGATCAGCATCGCCTGGTTCACAGCATTGGAGAGATCATTGGAAAGCTGCGCCTGCGTCACTTCCCCCGGCGGACCTGGCTGGAAGAGAAAGTCGAAGTGCAGAATGCCGGCGATGAGAGCCACGGACACGGACGTGCCGCTGCCGAGGGTGACAGAGTCCACCGCCGTGCCGGTCACGACCGGCACGGCATCAATGAGAGATTTCAGTCCCGTGAACTGGCTGCGCAATTCCGCCGAATTGATAAGACTGCCGTCGGCGGGGAGTAAAGGATTAAAGGCCATATAAGTGTGATAGTTTAAGATTCTTTTTATCTGTTACTTTATAATATTTTCTCCCACCGCATAACCTTCCGCTGCTGGCAGGACATCAGCAAACCCTACCGCTATCAAGTGAAGGAAAGCGCTAATCTCCCCAACTGGAATCCAGTCAACCACTACAGCCGTCTGCTCCCGCAGTTCACCCAGGCCGGCCCCGTCCCCGGCATGGATATACTCAGCGTCAAAGCCAATTATCTCCCCAGTAGCTATCCGGTTCCCTTCCTCCGCGTCCGCGCTACCCGCGCCTGGCCACCCTACGCACTCAAACATCCCGCCGGGCCCGTGCGGAAAGCGGACTGGAAGGCCCACAACAATGCTCATGTGGATGCGCTCATCCCCGCCAATGAGTTCGGGCGAAACATCTACGACGAATACAATCCGGGCGGCCCGGCCAAATGGGCCAAATGGTGCTGGACTAGGCGGTGTCTTTGCAAATGACGAGGCGGTCGAGCAGGGCGGCAAAGACGAGGAAGCCTTGATACGAGGCGGCGGTTTTATCGGCGCGCAGGGCGATGCGTTTGTGGAGTTTGAGCCACTGGAAGATGTTTTCCACCTTGTGACGCTGCGCATAAACCGCGGCGTCAAACGGGACCGGCTGCTCCGCGATGGTTTGATAGCCGCGGCGCGGGATGGTCATCGCCGTGACGCCGGCCTCGCGCAGGGCCGTGCGGAAGACGTCGCTGTCAAATCCCTTATCGCCCACAAAATGCCCTCCGGCCAGCGCCGGCAGCAGCGCCCGCGACGCAGTTTGGTCATGCTGGTTTCCAGGAGCAAGGAGCAGGGCGCAGAGCAGGCCAGCTTCGTCCACCACGGCCACGACCTTCGTCTTCCAGCCGCCGCGGGAGAGGCCGATGGCCTGCTCCGGGCGCAGCGCCGCGGCTCCCTGCAGGCCGTGCTGGTGCAGTTTGATATAGCTGCCGTCTACAAAGCGCAGCACGCCGCGGGCATGGCTGCCGAGCCAACGGAGCAGTGCGTCCCAGAGGCCGCGGCGGCACCAGCGGCGGAACTGGGAATAGACCGTCTGCCACTTCCCGAAACGCTCCGGCACCTCCCGCCAGGGATCGCCGGTGCGCAGGATCCAGAAGAAAGCTTCGAGATGCGACGCCACCACCAGGGGCCGACGCCCTCGCCGCCTGGCCCACAGCCTGGCTACGAAGGATTGAATGATGATGTCCTGCCAGGCAGGGCCAGATTAAGACTACGGGTCAGTTTGTTGAACATAGCGCCGCCCTTTACGCCCCGCCCGTTCCGGGCCTTCAGGTCACGGGATTTTCTCCACGCGAATTGCGAAGACACCACCTAATCTCGGCCCCGGTGACCTACGAGGTGAAGGTGCTGCCCCGCAACAGCCGCGGCACGGGCCCGGAGAGTGATGTGGGGTCGTTCTCGTTTCCGTGAGCGGCGGCGGGGGCTGGTGGCTAACGCCAAATTAGTAAGGGGCGCGGAGAAAAAGCCGGGCCTGGCGCGCGTATGAGGGGGCTCCCCCATCACATGAAACAGTATTACCTCACCTCCCTCGTCCTCGCCGCGTCAGCCTCGGCGGCGTTCGCTCAGTTCCAGCTCCAGCAGGGCGACCACATTTCCATCATTGGTAATACTCTCGCCGACCGTCTGCAGTTTGACGGCACGCTGGAAGCCATGATTCAGCAGGCGAATCCGCAGCTTGACCTGTCAGTGCGGAATCTGGGATTTGCGGCGGATGAACTCACGATCCGCGAGCGCTCGGAGAACTTCGGCTCGCCGGAGCAGTGGCTGACGAAGACGAAGACGGACGTGGTGTTCGCGTTTTTCGGATTCAACGAGTCGTTCAAAGGCCCGGAGGGAGTGGAAAAGTTCAAGGCGGACCTTGATGCCTTCCTCAAGAAGACAAAAGCTGCGAACTACAGCGGCAAGGGACCGGCCAGGGTGGTGCTGTTCTCGCCCATCGCCCACGAGGACCTGAAAAGCCCGGACTTTCCCGACGGCTCCCAGACGAATGACCGGCTCCGCTATTACATAGAGGCGATGCAGCAGGTGGCCGCAGCAAACAGTGTCCCGTTCGTGGATCTCTTCAAGCCGTCGCAGGCAGCCTATGCCGCCGCGAAGGCTCCGCTGACGATCAACGGCGTTCACTTGAAGGACACCGGCTATGCCGCACTCGCGCCGGCGATATTCAAAGGCATCTTCGGCAAGGACGCGCCGGCTCCGAATCCGAAACTCGTGGAGGCCGTGGAGGAAAAGAACTGGCAGTGGCACCAGCGCTACCGCACCGTGGACGGCTATAACGTCTATGGCGGCCGTTCCCAAATGGCCTACGAGCAGGGCCGGGGCGGACCGCAGTTGCTCAACTACAAAGTCATGCAGGAGGAAATGTCGCAGCGCGATGTGATGACGGAAAACCGGGAGAAGCGCGTCCGCGCCATCGCCAAATGCGGCGACCTCGCGGTGGATGACTCCAATCTCCCGCCGGTGACCGTGGTCAAAACCAACAAGCCAGGCCCGTTGCCGGGCGACGCGCATCCTTACCTCAGCGGCGAAGAAACCATCAAGAAAATCAAGCTCCACGAGGGCCTCAAGATCAATCTGTTCGCCGACGAGAAGCAATTCCCGGAACTGGTGAACCCGGTGCAGATGGCATGGGACACCGCAGGCCGGCTGTGGGTTTCCGCATGGCACAGCTATCCGGAACAGACGCCGACGAGCAAAGTGGGCGACAAGCTGCTGGTGTTT
>JANOZA010000437.1:0-1666 GCA_031429155.1 Verrucomicrobiota bacterium
AGCGCACGCAGGACGGGAGCTATGTCGTGGAGTTCAATTTCAAGGTGAAAGTGCCCGTGCCTGCAAAGACGCTCGAAGACTTCACGGGAATCAATTCATCCCTGCCGGTGCTGCTCCCTTCGCTGAAAGACCTGCTGAGCACGGGGAAAGTCTCAGGCTACTACCACTATCTCTACCAGCAGAAGCAGAAGGCCATTCAAACAAACATCCTGCGCCTGGACCGGGTGCTGGGGAAACACAACTTCTACGATTTGGAGTCGGTCATGGAACTGGAGAACGCGACGACGAAACAGAAGGCGCTGCTCATTCAGGCCGAGATGGACGTGGTATCCGATGGAAGCGATGGCGACCGGATGGAGAAATTTGACGATGCCATTTATAAGAGTCAGCATTTCCAGCCGACGACGAGTTATGGCTGGGACAAGGTGACGACGAAGCAGAATCCACTCATCCCGGTGCTGGAAGAGGAACTGCGCGGGGTGAAGGAGAAGCTCAAAGCCAGCGGGCTGAGCAATACGGAGAAAGCCGCGCTCAAGGACCGGGCCGGGGACATCCCGCGTATCGTGGGCGACCTCAAGCGCCGCTCATTTCTCATCGGCCAGGAGGATCCATTCATCGTCATCCCGCTGTCCACGCGCACCTATCGCGGCACCAGTGCCTATGCGCCGGATATCGGCGATTATGCGGTCGTCATTTGTGGTGACAAGATGATGCCGGCCATCGTCGGCGACTACGGTCCGGCTGAGAAATGCGGCGAAGCCAGCCTTCGCATCGGGAAGGAAATTGATCCCCTGTGCAATCCCTACAAACGCCCGGTGAGTGACCTCAAAGTGACGTATCTCATTTTTCCCGGCAGCGCTGAGAAAAAGAACACCGCGCCGGACTACGCCGTTTGGCACAAGCAGTGCAGCGAATTCCTTACCAAACTGGGCGGAGATGCCACGAAACTGCACCAGTGGAAGGACCGGCTGAAGAAAGAACCGCCGCCCGCGCCCGCGCCGGACCCGGCACCAGCCTCGTCGCCGGCCACGCCGCCATGACCGTGGATTCGGATAGCCGCCCTCCGTCTCTCAGTGCGGGCAAACGCCTCCGCTTTCGCCTGGAGCACCTCATCCTGCGGGCGGCGGTGAAGGTGATTCCACTCCTTCCACTCTGCCTCGTACACGGGCTGGCCAACATTCTCGGCACCATCGGCTGGATGGCCGACGGACGCGGACGCACCAACGGTATGGAAAATCTCCGCTGCGCATTCGGCCCGCAGTATTCCACACGACAGCGCCGGCGCATCCTCCGCGCGTCCTATCGCGTCTTCGCGCGCACGTTCTTCGATCTCTTCTGGTCACCGTGTATAAAGGAGAAAGACTGGGACCGCCATTTCATACTCCAGTGCGACACGCCGGCTGCCCGTGCGGCGCTCGACGCCAATCACTGTATCTACGTCACAGCGCACTTTGGTGGATTCGAGTGGCTGTCCATCGCCAAGGCCCTGCGCGGCTGGGGAAGCATGATCATCGCCCAGGACTTCAAGAATCCGCCGCTCACGGAAATCTTCCGCCATCTCCGCTCCGCCGGTGGCCGCCAGGAAACCATCCCGCAGGAGGGCGCGATGCTGCGGCTCTTCAAGCATCTCAAGAAAGGTGGCAGCGCCGCGGCGCTCGTGGACCTG
>JANOZA010000438.1:0-2030 GCA_031429155.1 Verrucomicrobiota bacterium
TGCCGCTGCCGCCAACGCCGGAGGGGGTGGCGGCCGGGGCCGGTCCCAACGCGCAGGAGTTGCAGGGGGTGTGTCTGCCGAATGCGATCACGGTTGAATACCAGTGGGTGCTGACGCTCCCGGGGCATTCGCCGGATCAGATGAGTATCACGACGACGACGAACGGGGTGCTCTTCACGGACGTGCCGCTCAATGTGCCGGGGACGCTCACGGTGACGGCGCTCAATGCGACCGGGGCGAGCGCGCCAAGTGCGCCGGTGGATGTGTTGCTGACGTAGCCGCCGGTGGCGCGTCGCGGGACGCCGGGCCGGGACAGCGGGGCGGCGGGGCGACTGGCCCCGGCGGGGCGCTGTTATAGAGTCGCAGGCGGGGCTCCGTCGGCCAGGGCAGCCGTCATTTAACTGCTGAAGTAAGTGTAGGCCTTCAGATTGCGGCGGTAGTTTCTGTAGATGACCTCGGCGGCCTGTTCGTCCACTCGCTTGGCGGAGACGGGGTCTTCGGTGAGGGCGCGGAAGCGCTTGAGCAGGTCGCGGGGGACGTATTCAAGGTAGGAGAGGACTTCGGCGGCGGTGTCGCCGGCGAGTTGCTGGCTGTAGCTGATCTTGCCGTTTCGCAGGCGGACAGTGACGACGCTGGTGTCGCCGAGGAGGTTGTGGAGGTCGCCGAGGGTTTCCTGGTAGGCGCCGACGAGGAAGACGCCCATCATGTAGGCTTCGTTGTCCTTGAGCGGGTGCAGGGGGATGGTGGTCTTCTTGCCGGCTTCGTCCATGAAGCAGTTGAGCACGCCCTCGCAGTCGCAGGTGACGTCGGAGATGACAGCCTGGCGCGTGGGTTCCTCATCAAGGCGGTGGATAGGGGCGACGGGGAAGAATTGATTGATGGCCCACACGTCGGGGAGGCTCTGGAACATGGAGAAGTTCCCGTAGTAGAAATCGGCGAGGCGGGTCTTGAGGCCCTTGAGTTCGGTGCCGTCCTCGAGCCTTTCCGCGACGAGGGTGAGGACGTGCCAATAGACGCGGTCGCCGAGGGCGCGCTCGCGCAGGCTAACAACGCCGGTGCGGAAGAGCGTGAGCAGTTCGTCGCGGTAGAAGATGATGTCGGTGTAGGTTTCCTGCGCGCTGAGTTTATCAATGTTCTCCACGACCTCCATCATGCTGCGCAGGGTGTCGGACGCACCGCGCGGGAGCTTGGGCAGCGGCTCGTCGCTGGCCATGCGGTTCACGTCGAGGATGTCGAAGGCGAGCACGCTGTAGTAGGAAACAATAGCGCGGCCCGACTCGGTGACGATATCCGGGTGCGGCACATCGGCGTCGTCCATGATCTTCTGCACCGCTTCGACAATGTCAGCGCAGTATTCGCGCATGGAGTAGTTCATGCTGTTCTCGTCCGCCATCTTGCGGCCGGAATAATCCACGGCGAGACCGCCGCCGAGATTGAGCAGGCCCATGGGCGCGCCTTCCTTGACGAGATTCGCATAGACACGCGAGGCTTCCTGCGCGGCGAGGCGGATGGTGCTGACCTTGGGGATCTGCGAGCCCTGGTGATAGTGCAGCATCTTGAGGCACTTGAGTTTGTTGTGCCGCTTGAGTTCGTCTATGACCTTGATGGTCTGGCTGAAGTTGAGTCCGAACGGGCTGCGGTCGCCCGCGCTGTCGGCCCAGTGGCCGCTGCCTTTGGTGCTGAGCTTGATGCGGAGGCCGAGCACGGGATCAATGCCCAGCGCCTTGCTGCGCTCCAGGACCATTTCCAGCTCCGGCGGCATTTCGAGCACGATGACGATGTTGAGTCCGAGCTTTTTGGCCTGGAGGGCGAGGTCAATGAAGTCCGCGTCCTTGTAGCCGTTGCAGATGAGCAGCGCCTCGCGGTCGTGCATAAAGGCTAGCGCGGCGAGCAGTTCCGGCTTGGAGCCGACTTCCATGCCGTGGTGGTATTTGCGTCCGTATTCGCAGACCTCCTTCACGACCTGCTGCTGCTGGTTGACCTTTACCGGATAGACGCCGCGATACTTGCCTTTGTAGCCCTGATTGCGG
>JANOZA010000439.1:0-5536 GCA_031429155.1 Verrucomicrobiota bacterium
GGCGGTGACGTGGCAGTGGCGGCGCGCGGAGGCGAATGCGCAGGGGGCGCTGGCCAGTGCGGCGAAGGAACAGCGCACCGCCGCCACGGCCATGTTGGCGCAGGCGCTCGCGGCGCGCGAGCATCACGACTTCGGCATGGCACGGCGCTTGTTGAAGGACATCGCGCCGGCACTCCGCGGCTTCGACTGGCGGCTGCTCACCAGCCTTTGCCTCGGCGACGATCTGCATTCCTGGCCGCTCGACGCCGAACCGCAATGCCTCGCCCTGCTGCCTCACGAACAACTCGCCATCATCACCGCCAATGGTCGCCTGCATCTGCGCGACTTGCAGGGCCGGGAAGTCGCCCCGCCGCGCGCGTTGCCTCTCGTCGCGGAAGAAGCGCGCCATTACCGCGGCCTCTGTTATTCGCCGAACGGCCAGCGCCTCGCCTATGCGTGCAACGACGTGCTCCAGGTGCTTGATGCCGCCACGCTCGCGGTGGTTTTTGCAGAAACGAGCAGCCTCCCGCAGTGCGGCTGGCTCGACGACGACCGCCTGCTCTACGGCTTCAATGGCAGCGTGACGCGTCCGCCATGGCCGGAGCCGGGCGCGTGGATTCTGAACTTCCGCGGCGGCGCGCCCGGCGCGGAAATTCCCCGCACCGGCATCCCGCAAATGTGCGCGCCGCTCGCCGTCGCGCCGGACCGCCGATCGTTCGTGCTCCAGCTCGTCGTCGCCGAGCCGAGTTCATGGAAGCGATTCCTCCACGTCTATCCGAGCGACGGCGACTTCACGAAAATCCCCGCGCCACTCTACGAGATGCCGGGCCGCGAGTATCCTGGCGTGCTCGCGTTCTCCGCTTCCGGCAAATCCCTCGCCTTCTCCGCCGGGCCGAGCCTGCGGCAGTCCGCGCGGGTCGTGGAAGTCGCCACGGGCCGCGTGCTCTTCGATCACGCCTTCCGGTTTCCCATTCACGGTGTGGCCATTGATCCGCAGGAGCAGCGTCTCGCCCTCGCCGGCGGCGACAGCGCGGTGCGGCTCTACGATTTCACCCGCGCCGCGGACGACAAAGCGAACACCTACGATGACGCAGTGGACGCCGCGCGCTGCCAGCCCATTGATGGCCGCGGCGCACACGCTCCGCCGCAGGACCTCATCACGCGCTCCGCGCAGGATGGCCGCGCCATCTTCTATCTCGGGCACGAGAAGGAAGTCACCGCCCTGACATTCGATCCTGCCGGCGCGCTCCTCACCGCCGGCGCCGACCGCACGCTGCGCCAGTGGCCCGCGGGCGTGCCGCGTCCTTCCGTGCGACTCGGACACATGGCGACTTCTTACCCCGAGTATCACCCCGCGGCCTCGGCGGACGGGCGTTGGGCGCTCTACGACGAAGGCAATGCCGGCTGGCTCCTCGATGTCGCGCAGTCCCGTGGAAAATCTGCCAACGTCACGACGAAGATCGCCTTCGCCCATGCGCCGCTCGCCGTGCTGCGCGACGGGCGCGTCATTACCCACGACCGCTTCACCCTGGAGGTCGTCATCTGGGCGATGAGCGGCGACAAGTTCACCGTGCAAAAACGCCTCCAGGGCAACTGGCATCATGGCCAGCACAATGGCCGCATCCGGCGCGGCGTGCTCTCGCAGGATGAGCAACACCTCGCAGGCTCCGTGGAAGGCATCCTCTTCACCGTGGACCTCGCGCAGGGCGTCATGCGCTACGGCAGCGGGAACAGCGCGCGCGCCAGCCGTTATGCCAATCACGACCTCTCGCCGGACGGCGCATGGATCGCCAGCACCGACTACGGCCCGCGCGTCACCATCCACCGCTTCGCCGAGCCGGAGAAAATCGTCGCCACCCTCACCGGCGAACGCGGCTACGACACCGCCGTCGCCTTCTCGCGCGATGGCCGCCGCCTTTTCACCGGCAATGAAGACGGCCACATCCGCGTCTGGGACACCGCCACCTGGACAGAACTCACCGCGCTCGACTGGCCCGCGCACCGCAGCGTCGTCACCGCGCTGGCCGTCAGCCACGACGGCACGCTCCTCGCCACCAGCGGCGACGAAACGCTAAAGCTCTTCCCCGCCGCGCCCGAACCCGGCGAACTCTACCGCCGCGAACGCCTCTCCTTCCGTACCGACCAGCCCGCGAACTGGCTGCACTTCGCCCACGGCGCAGATGGCCTGGACCGCGCCCTGCTCCACGCTTCCCCCGGCGGCACGCTGGAGGTGTGGGAGACCGGGGAGTGATCTCCCGCCCAGGAGGAAAGAGGCTGCCAAAACAGGCAGTGCCTTTCCCCCCGAGCGGAAGGTGACTGCCAAAACTGGCAGTGCCTTTCCTCCCGAGCGGAAGGTGACTGCCAAAACTGGCAGTGCCTTTCCTCCCGAGCGGAAGGCGGCTGCCAAAACAGGCAGTGCCTTTCCTCCCGAGCGGAAGGCGGCTGCCAAAACTGGCAGTCACCTTCCGCTCCAAATTCTGTCGTTTGCCAGAATTTCCATACCGCGAAGCCCCTGACTGCGGTCCCGCCAAATTAATTTCACTTCTACGGTAAAGTCCGCCCGAAAAAACCCTGCTTACCTAATGGGGAGGAGCCTCTGCTCCGAACTTTATCCAAACAACACCCATCGAAACACACCTATGAAATCAAAGAACGCCCTCTGCGGGCTAATGTCGGGGCTGCTCCTGCTGGCAGCCGGAACCCGGACTCACGCGGCCGTCGTGACTCCCGGAGGACTGAATGCCGGGGATCAATTTCGCATCGTCTTCGTAACCAGCGGCACCCACGACGGGGTGAGCGGGACGGCCTCGGACTACGATACCTTCGTGACGAACTCCGCTGTCGCTGCCGGGCTGGATACCTACAACGGGCTGCCGGTCACATGGCAATTGCTGGGGTCCACCAGAACCGTGGATGCTATCAGCCGGCTGCCAGCATCCTCGCCGGCGCTTTACCGCGTGGACGGCGCGCAGGTCGCCACCAGCGGCACGGATTTTTGGGACGGCACCATCGCCAATCCGATCAACGTCGCGGAAGACGGCACCACGCTCAACACGACCGTCTTCACAGGGACCGATCCCAACGGCATCCGCCCGCACAACGCCAGCCGCTACTTTACGTTCGGCCCCACCAGTCAGAACAACCTCTACACCGGCAGCTCATCCGCGACGGACCTGACGTGGACCGCCCTTGGCGGCGGTGACAAAAATGAACTGCACAGCGTCTATGCGTTCTCCAGCATCATGATAGCCGTCCCCGAGCCCACCTCCGCCCTCAGCCTCGCCGGAGCCGGCCTGTTGCTCATGGCAAGGAGACGCCGGCAGTAATCACACCGGGCCGTAACGGAACCGGAAATCTGTCGCCTCCCTGGCCCCGCGCCAGGGAGGCGCTTTCGGCACGGTAGCCGGGAGTCATTCACTGCCGTGCCTGCTGGATCAGGGCGGCGCTGGCGACTTTGCGCTCGTATTCGCTGGGCACGGCGGAGGCGCCCATGGGGATATCGGGGCGGCGGAATGCCATGGGGCTTTCAATGGTGTTGCGGGCGGAGAGATGGCATTCGGTGACGCCGGTGGCGGCGGCGATGGAGGGGACCATTTCCGGACGAATGCCGCCGCCGGGGAGGATGGTAATGCGCCCGGCGGCCTGGCTGACGAGTCCGGCGAGGACTTCCAGACCCTCCGGCACTGAGGGCCGTCCGCCGCTGGTGAGCACGCGGGGAATGCCGAGCCGGATCAGCGTTTCCAGGGACTCGGGGAGATCGCGGCTGACATCGAAGGCGCGGTGGAAAGTGACGTCCATGCCGCGTGCCGTTTCCAGGAGCGATGCGGTCAGGGCTTCATCAATGCGTCCCTCCGGCGTGAGGCATCCGAAGACCACGCCATCCGCGCCGCCGTCCCGGGCCGCGTGGATGTCGGCACGCATGACCTCCGCTTCCCCGGCGCTGTAAAGAAAGTCGCCGCCGCGCGGGCGGATCATCATCATGATGCGGCCTGGGAAAAGGTGCCGCGCGGTTTTCAGAAATCCAATGGACGGCGTGGTCCCGCCCTCGACGAGGCCGGCACAGAGTTCGATGCGGTCGGCACCGGCTTCCGCGCAGGCTTCCACCGACGCGACGCAGTCCACGCAGATTTCGATGATCATGCCACGACCGGTGCCGCGCGCATTTCCTGGGCGAGCTGGCAAAGGCGCTCAAGCTGGGGCTTGGGCAGGTCGTCCACCTGGATGATGTGGTCGTTGCGGTCGAGCACCTTGAACGTGGTGCCCATGAGGCCCTCGCTCATTTGCACGCTCAGCACGTCCTTCCACTGGTAGTCCTCCATGCGGCTGCCGCTGAGGCCCTGGCGGTTGATGATGAGCCGCTCGTTCGTCACCACCACGCAATCCGGTTTGTGCTTGAGCATCTTCGGCTTCTGGTGGGCGATGTAGAAGATCTCCTCGTGGCTGCTAATGAGGCCGTTCATCTGCTGGTAAATCTCGACGACGATGGCCGGATCCTGGCCTTCGTTCATGGAATGGGTGAGCACTTCTTCGACTTCGAAGACCTGATCGAGCGGCAGCCAGTCCATCTGGCCTTCGCGAAAGATCATGTCTTTCCGGGAGATAGTGCCTTCCTGAAGCATCTCCAGCAGATGCTGCGGTTCGTAGGGACCGTGCTGGGCGTCGTCTTTGTAGAGAAGAAATTCCATGGCTTGTGGTGGTGGTGAATTGAAGACTTCTGTAATTACAATGTCATCATACGGGAATTGCCCGCGACTTGCGAGGAAAAATTCCAGGACTGGAGAATTTTCTGCGCTTCACCCGGGCCGGACGCTCAATTCAGCGCTCTAAATGCACAGCCGCCACACGAAATCCACCGCCAGCGTAAGCAGCAGGCCCGCGATGCCGACGATGGTTTCTGTGACGGTCCAGGTGCGCAGCGTCTGGCTGACCGTGAGGCCGAGGCACTCCTTCACGATCCAGAACCCTCCGTCGTTGAGATGGGAAAGGAACAGCGAGCCGCAGCCGATGCAGATGACGAGGAGTTCGCGATTCACGTCCGGCATGGTGCCGAGCAGCGGCGCGAGCACGCCGGCGGCAGCGGTGATGGCCACGGTGGCCGAGCCGGTGGCGACGCGGATGAACGCGGCGACCATCCAGCCGAACAACAGCGGCGGCAGATGCCAAGCCTGAGCGAGATGCCCGAGAGAATCCGCCACTCCTGCATCGCGCAGTACCCGGGCGAATCCGCCGCCTGCTCCCACGACCAGCAGCGTCATGCCGATGGTGCCGATGCTTTCCTCAGTGAACTTCAGGAGCCGCGCCTTGTCGTGGCCGCAGCGCAGCCCGAACGACCACAGCGCGAAGAGTACCGCGATGGTGAGCGCCATCACCGGATGACCGATGAACGCGGTCGCATCCCTGAGCGCAGTTCCCTTCTCCATCGTCAGTTCCGCGACCGTGGCCATGAGCATGAGCGCGACCGGCAGCAGCATGGAAAAAAGGGTGAGGCCAAAACCCGGCGCGCGCAGCGGAGTGGAGGTCTCGCATACGATGGGCTGCGGAGGATTGGCCTGCACTC
>JANOZA010000440.1:0-15674 GCA_031429155.1 Verrucomicrobiota bacterium
CGTCACGAAGATTAGCGACATTGAAATTAACCAGCAGCCCCACCTCGTAACCGGTGAGGCGCAGGAGATTCTTGAGACGGTTTTTGTGCTCCTCAGTGAAGGCATCCACGGATTCCACAGAAAGGATTACCGACTTCTCGATGAGGAAATCCACTTTGATCCCGGTCTCCACTCTACGGCCCTTGTAACTAAATGGCAGGGCCGTGTCGCGCTGGAAGATGATCTCCTTCATGCGGAGTTCCAGAGCGAGACAGTCACGATACGCCTCCGGCATCAGTCCGGGGCCAAGGTGGCGGTGGACTTCCATACAGGCACCTACAATAAGGTGCGGCAGTTCCTGGGGATCAAGACTCACGGGCGGAAGGGTAATCGGGTTTCACGGACAGGGGAAGTATTCTTTTCTCAGACCACTTCTGTCGCTCGACGTTCATTCATCCCGGAATGCCTCCAAACCCCGACATCATAAAAAATCCGGGAAGAAGGGACGAATCTCTTGACCAGCCATCTTTCTGATGTAGTTGCTGCGCCCTTCCCCCCGAAATCAGAACCATTTAATATACTACAGGTCCATGGCCAAAGTCTGCCAAATCACAGGAGTCCGCAAGTTCCGCGGCCGCCGCATCCATCACAGCGGTAAGTCGAAGAAATCCGGCGGTATCGGACTCAACCACGTCAAGAAGGTCAACCGCACCTTCTCTCCCAACCTGCGCGACAAGCGCGTGTGGGTTCCAGAGTTGAAGAAGTTCGTCCGGCTAAAGCTCACGGCCCGCGCCCTGAAGACGATCACGAAAAACGGTGCTTTTTCTGTTCTCAAAGAGGCTGGACTTCTCTAAGCTCCCGCTAAATTAGTTTCCTCCCCGTCGTCAGCCCTCCGGGCATAACACCAACCCACACAAGAACACACCCATATGGCCTTCAGCACTATCAGCAAGAAATCCGGCAAGACCTACTACCTGCACCTCAAAGAGCAAAAGCGTGCCGACGGCGGCGTCACCAAACTCTTTTACTTTGGCGGCGAAGCCAAAGCCGGAGCCCAGGACAGCCTTCCAGACGGCTACCTGGTCATCGAGAACGCCCGCACCGGCCTCCCGATGCTCAAGAAGAAGTAAGTCTCTTCCAGAGAAATCCCTCACGCCTCCTGTTTCCCGGCGAAGGGAAGCAGGAGGCTTTTTCGTTTCTGCGTGGCACGTCCTCAGAACAAGCCTCCACCCAGCGACCCCAATTTTGAATCCCCAATCCCGACTCTGAAATGTCCAAGTCTGTAGCCATTGTGGGCGCCACCGGAGCGGTCGGCGTCGAAATGATCCAGTGCCTCGAACGCCGCGGCTTTCCCGTGCGCGAACTCATCCTCCTCGCCAGCGCCCGCAGCGCCGGAAAGAAACTCAAATTCAAAGGCACCGACATCACCATCCGCGAACTGACCGCCGACAGCTTTCAAGGCGTGGACATCGCCCTCTTCAGCGCCGGCGGCGGTATCAGCAAAGAATTCGCGCCCCACGCCGTGAAAGCAGGAGCCGTAGTGGTGGATAATTCCTCAGCCTTCCGCATGGACCCCGACGTGCCGCTCGTCGTTCCCGAGATCAACGGTGCCGACGCTGCCGGTCACAAAGGCATCATCGCGAATCCCAACTGCAGCACGGCCATTACGCTGATGGCGCTGCACCCGCTGCATAAGGCATTCGGCGTTACCCGTATCTTCGCCAGCACCTACCAGGCCGTCAGCGGCACCGGCGCACAGGCCATCGAAGAACTGGCCGCCCAATCCCGCCAGTGGGCCGCCGAATCCCGCGCATGGGACGCCGCGAAGCTCGACACTCCGCCATCCGTCTATCCTCACCAAATCGCCTTCAACGTCCTGCCCCAGGTGGATTCCTTCCTCGGCAGCGGCTACACGAAGGAGGAGATGAAGCTGGAAAACGAAGGCCGCAAGATCATGCACCACCCGGCCTTCCGCGCGTCCGTCACTTGCGTGCGCGTCCCCGTCTTCCGCGCCCACAGCATCGCCGTCAGTGCGGAATTTGAAAAGCCCGTCAGCATCGAAGCCGCCCGCGCCGCCTTCGCCAGCGCCCCCGGACTCGACCTCATGGATAACCCCGACGCCAAAGAATACCCGCTCCCGCTCAACATCGCCGGGCGCGACAATTGCGCCGTCGGCCGTCTCCGCAAAGACTGCGCCATGGACAACGGCCTCGCCTTCTGGGTCGTCGGCGACCAGCTCCTCAAAGGCGCCGCCCTCAACGCCGTGCAGATCGCGGAACTGCTCTAGCGCCACAGCAGCCCCCCGCCGCTCCGGGCGGGAGGCGTTACTTTCGTTCCTTCCCGCCCCCTACACCGGCATCACCACCGTCGTCACGGGGCTCGCCGCGGCGTCACCGCCCGCGTTAGTGGAGATGATGGTGATCTCCAGCGTCGCGCCGGCGGGGAGATTCTTCAGCGTGAACTCCAGCGCCTCCACGCGCTCCATCTGTTGCGGCTCCGTATCCACGCCGATGATCTTCATCATCACCCGATAGGCCTCTGCGCGGCGGGCGTGCGGCCACTGCACCAGCAGCTTCGCGATGCCGGCGGGCGTCGCCGTGCAGCCGGTCACGGCCAGCGGCGGCGTGGGATTCGCGGGAATATTCAGCCCCAGCGACTCCCACAGCGGGCTGGCGGGGGAGAGCAGTTGCGTGCATTCGCCCACGGTGCCGGAGAATCGCTTTGCCAGGGCTCGCTCGTCGGCCACCATCACCAGCCGGCACGCTTCCTGATTTCCCGCCGCCGTATTCGCCGCCGCGCGCGCATTCGAGAGCAGCGTGTGCCGCGCCAGCGCTTCTGCTTCCGTAAAGGAAATATACGGCGGCGCCGCCGGACGTTCGTGCGTGGAATGCGCCGCCAGGTAGGCCCGCAGACTGGCGCACAATGTCAGCCGCTGATCATGAGCGCGGGGGATTTTCGTGGTTCCGTTAGGCCAGCCCGCTGCCGCCCAGTCAGGATTGAAGCGCTTGCCGTAGAGCACTTCCAAACAACCCTGGGCCGTCACCAGGAAATCATAAATGGCACCGTCGCTCACTACGACGATGTTATGCTCCGCGGCAGCGGTGAGTTGCTTGCAGGTTTCATAGAGGGCGAAGGAGCCCTTCCGCGCATCGCTGCCTGCCGCGGCGGCGGGGTCGCCTTCTATCTTATGCACGTCCGCGCGGACTTTGACTTCCGTATTTTGCAGGATGCCGATCTCGGCTTCCTTTTCATGGAGTCCGTCCGCGAGATCGTGACAGCGGGCGCGGAGGACTTTTGGATTTTGGGGTGTGGCGTTAGTGCTCATGGTTTTGGTGTGTTTGGTTTTGGGTAAAGCGTCGTCAGGAACGTCCGGAGGGGAGTAGCCCGCGTCCCCCGGCTCTAACAGATAGTAAAAAGGCGAGCCCCAGCGGAGGTTTTTGTCCCCAAAGCGTACGCCTGAATTCCAATAAACAGGTCTCATGGCAGAAGGAGGTTGGGGGGCATTCGGAACGCGAAGTTGCACATAGCCTCCGCCCTCGTGACTCGAATGACGGTGCGAAGTGCAACTTCGCGGTCCGTCGAAACACCTTTTCCATTTGCCTCCCCGGGTGCTCTCCCCCTCGCCGTAAAGAGTACATCAGGCACCCCGGGCCGTCTCCCCCTCGCCGTAAAGAGTACATCAGGCATCCCGGGCCGTCTCCCCCTCGCCGTAAAGAGTACATTTGGCATCCGCACACGTCCGGAGCCCAATGTAAAAACCGCATTTGCCCCCGTGAACCGGAAACCCCTCCCTTCGCACCCGTTCACCGCCCCCTGCGCTCCTCTTCCCCCCATCCCCTCCGCGACCCGCAACTCCTCCCCGCACCGTCACCGGTGCCGCAGGCAGAGAGCAGCTTCGCATTCATCTCAACATCAGTTGGCAGGTTGGAATTACATGCCGATTATGCCTCAAAACCTGGGGAATGACGAGAATTTTCTGCACCTTGAGGTCAGAATTATTTTGCCGCTCTCACCACTTCCTCAATGCTCATTCCTGCGGAATCGTCGCCAGCACCCGCGCTCTCAATCCGGCATCGGGGATAGTCTCCGCCCATTTGCGGGCGGCCTCGGGGTCTTCTTTGCGGAAGCGGTTCACCAGCGACGTGACTGCTGCGCCGTAGCCGGGAGAGTCATGGTGATCCTGGAGCCATCCGCTGGCCGCAGCGGGGTCGGTGTCGCACCAGCGTTGCATCACGATGCCGGCGGCACTCTCCAGACCGGAACGCGACGCCCATTCCATAGCCTTTTCAGGATCGCGCTCAGCGTAGGCCCAGGCGGTGTTGCTCACCACGGGACTGCCCTGTATCCACGGCTCCTTGAGATGCTGCTCCACCCAAGCCGCCGCCGCGGCTGGGTCCTGGCGACGCTTGGCGGCACTCACGGCATCAGCGAACCCATGCAGGCCAGCCGCATCTCCTCCACTGCCGGCGCTCGCCAGCCAGGCCTCCACTGCCTCCGGTCCGTTCTTGCGAGACATCGCCTCCATCACTGCGCGGTATTCCTCCGGCGTGCCCTTTCCCCGCTGCCGCAGCCAGGAGGCCGCTGCTGCAGGATCGGTGACGGACCACCCGGCCAGCAGCGCCTTGCTCAACGGGCCGCCCGGGTATATCTTGTCCTGCGTGCTCTCCAGCCACGCGCGCGCCGCCGCCGGGTCCAGTGCCGCCCAGCCACTGACCGAACGGGATTGCGCCTCCGCTGGTGCCGCCGGATCCCAACCCTTCCAGTCCTGCGCTTGGATGGCCGCAAGCGCTGCCGCCCCTGACTTCTGTCCCCACTGACTCCACAGCAAACTCCATTCATCCCCGCTGCTCGTCCCCCGCAGATCATTCTCCCGGATGAGCGGAATCATCGCCGCCAAATGCTCCGGCCCGCACTTCTCCAACAAAATCTGCAACCGCCCCAGCCTCCGCTCTTTTAATGGATCACGGAATGTCCCGCGAATGATGTCTGCAAATGCCGCTGACCCCGCCGGGGGCAGCGAAATCGCGGCGGCATCGGCTGTCTCCGAACCGTTCAGTTTCGACGCAGCTGCTGCCGGTGGGACTCTGGGCTGAACCGCCGCCGTCTTTTTCGACACCTCACCGCCGCCCACTTGGGCACTTTCCTGACGCATGACCGAATGCAGAAGCCATCCGCCAATGCCGCCGCATACCAAAGCCGTGAGGAGCAAAATCCAAAGGTGAGGCCGGGAAGTCATCATGGGTGAATCCGTGGAACTTAAACGCCGACCTGTCAAAGTCTGGATGGGAAACCAGGAACTGAGGGGAAGACACAGAGGTGAGTCAATTTATGACGAGACAGGTTCAGGGCTTCGGCAGGTGTTTCTCAATAGCTCCGCAAGAAGACAGACCTCTTGAGGCAGACCTCAGAAGACAGACCTCTTGAGGCAGACCTCTTGAGGCACTTGCTTTTCCAGCACAGCGTCGCCCTCGCCTGGGGCGTCACCAGTCGCGACAACCGGGTCCGCGGCGTCGCCGGCACCAGTCGCACGACCGCACTGCCATCAATCCCCGCACCTGGCAAAACTTCCACCAACCCTGCATCGTCCAGCGCCCACACGCCTCCCTGATCATCGAGAGCCGCCGCCACATTCAACACTGCGCCCGGCTCCACTCGCACACGGTCGAGCAGCATCGAAAACATGAAGACCCTCGGCCAGAAGGGGACTTCATCCGCCGCCACATTCCATGTCAAAGACCACGAGCCGGCGGGCAGATTCAGCTTCCCGGTCTTCCATCCATTCCGCCCTTTGCCCGCGAGCAGCACCACTCCATTCACCGCGACCTGCATCGCCTGCGGCTCCTGGACCAGCCAGTCAAAACTCACTACCGACGGACCCTGCACCACCGTGGTAATACCGGCGGACTGAAGCGCGATCGCAGAGGAAACGAATTCCTGCACCCGCACTACCTGTGCCCTGTCCGGCGTGCTCCCTGCCCCCGCCTGCCACACCGGCGGTGCGATAAAGTCGAGGTCCGGTGCATCCAGTGCCTCCGAAAGTGGCCCGGCGGCTGAGGCCACGATGGCACTGCCAGCCAACGCGGCAAGAAATCGAAGTAATCGGAACATGACGCGAGAGTGCCGCGTCCGGGCGAGATGGGCAATGAAGTAAAAACCCTGCCGCGCCGCAAGGTGCTGCTCACTTGCAAATCGCGGTGCTGCCTGGCATGGCGCGGGATGATTGAATTTTCCGCCTGGCTTTCCGACCACAAAACGCGCGTGGAGACTGCGCTCGACCGGCTGCTGCCGCCTGCGGGTGAGCCACCGGCGACGCTGCACGCGGCCATCCGCCATAGCATGTTCGCGGGCGGGAAACGACTGCGGCCCATTCTCCTGCTCGCCGCCTGCGAGGCCTGTGGCGGCAACACGGAGAAGGCACAGCCTGCGGCCTGCGCCGTGGAGTGCATCCACACTTATTCGCTGATCCATGACGATCTGCCCTGCATGGACGATGATGATTTCCGCCGCGGGCATCCGACGTGTCACAAGGTCTATGGCGAGGCTGTCGCCGTGCTCGCGGGAGATGCCCTTCAGCCGCTCGCCTTCGAATTGCTGCTGCAATCCGGCGGTGTCGAACTGGTCAGCGAACTCGCCAGCGCCGCAGGCTCCCGATTTCTCATCGCCGGCCAGGTCCGGGACCTGGAAGCTGAAGGGCGGCTGGTGAGTTTTGACGAATTGCGCACCATCCACGAAGGCAAAACCGCTGCGCTGCTCACCTGCTGCTTCCGCCTCGGCGCGCTGATTGCCGGAGCTTCACCGGAGAAACTGGCGGCGCTCACCACCTTTGGCCACGCCCTTGGACTGGCCTTTCAGGTGATAGACGACATTCTCGACTGCACTCAGTCCTCTGAGAAGCTCGGTAAGACGGCAGGCAAAGACGCTGCGGCCGGCAAGAGCACCTACGTCAGTATCCTCGGTCTCGAAGCCGCCCGCAGCGAAGCCGCGCGGCTCACGGCGGAAGCTCATGCCGCCCTGGCACCGCTCGGATCCGCCGCCGACCGGCTGAGGGAGATTGCCGACCATCTCCTCGCGCGGGACATGTAGCGCCACCGTTCTTTGGTGAAGAGAGGCCACCGTGAGGGAAACCGGCGGGGGACCTCTAATTCCCTGTTTGGCAATTCCCCTGCCCTGCTCATCATCGCGGCCATGACCGAAACCCCGCCTGATAAATCCGGACGCATTACCATTCCCGCCTACGCCATGGCCCTCGCCCATGTCGCGAGCATGAGAAGCGAAGACCCTTACCGCAAAGTGGGGGCCGTGGCCATAGACTTCGCGAACCGCGTCATCGGCACTGCCTACAATGGACTCGCTCCCGGCTTTGATCCGCCGCCGGGCTTTTGGGATAATCGCAGCGTGCGCCAGAAATACATGCTCCACGCTGAAGTGAACCTTTGCAGCCTGTTCACTCGCGGCTCGGTGAAACTCGTGGCGGTCACCACTCAGCCCTGCACGAGCTGCATGCAGATGCTCTGCGCCTATGGCATTGAGGAAGTCTATTTCCGCGACACCTATGAACCCAGCGAAGCGGCAGCCATCGCGGACATTTATGGCGTGAAACTGATCCAGCTAGCCGAGTATCCCCGCATCGGTATGTAATCGCTGATGCTGCGGGTGATCCTCCCGCCTTCCCCGGTCCCAAGCCATTGAGTCCCCTCCATGTCCATTCTCACGATCTCACTCACGCTTCTGCTCGTCATGGATCCGCTGGGGAATATCCCCAACTTCATGGCGGCGCTGAAGTCTGTACCGGAGCAGCGGCGGGCGAGGATCATCTTGCGCGAATGCCTGTTCGCTCTCGGAATTCTGCTGGCGGTGTTCGTCGGAGGGCGCGGATTCATGGCCATCTTCGGACTCAGCGTGGAGGCTCTGCGCATCTCTGGAGGGCTGATGCTGTTTCTCATCGCGCTGAGGATGATCTTTCCGGAAGGCAGACCGGAACGGCCGGATCATAGCGATGAGGAACCGTTCATCGTGCCGCTGGCGACGCCGCGCATCGCAGGGCCGTCGCTGATAGCGACGATCATGATCCTGTCAGGAAATCCGGAGGTGAACCGCATGGTGGTGCTGGCGGCCATCGCTTCCTCGTGGGTGGTCAGCACGCTGATTCTGCTGAGTGCGCCTTTCTTTGCCCGCATCCTGCGACGCCGTGGGTTGATGGCTGTTGAGCGACTGATGGGCATGTTGCTCATCGTCGTCGCGGTGCAGATGTTTCTGGACGGCCTGCATCTGCGATCAGGCCTGCCGGCTTAGACGCCGGACTCGCCTTTGGCGCGCGGCTCGGCGCTGACGCGGTCGCCGGCACCAGGGCTGGTGACAAATGGCCCGCCGGCGAGCGGGGCGACACCGGTGAAGGCGACATCTGGCACATCCGTGGACAAACCGGCGAGAGGGAAATCCTTGCGCAGCGGGTGATGGGGATAGCCATCCCACATGAGGATGCGGCGCAGGTCCGGATGGCCGCGAAAGCTGATGCCCATCATGTCCCACACTTCGCGCTCGTGCCAGTCGGCTGTCGGCCAGAGGTGGGAAACTGTCGCCACTTCCACACCTTCGGCCACGCGGGCCTTGATGCGAAGATGCGTCTTGCCGGTGAGCGAATAAAGTTCGTACACCATCTCGAAACGCGGCTCCTCGCCCAGATGGTCCACGCTGCTGATGTCGAGAAGGAAATCGAAAGCGATCTCATCACGCAGCCAGCGCATGACCGGCTCGAGATTTTCCACTTTCAACACCACCGTCTGTTCACCGCGAAACTCCGCCGTGGAGACGAAGGCGGCGGGGAATTTTTCCTGAATGGCTTGAGCGGATTGAGCGGCGGTCATGAGAGGGGCAATGTGTGCCCGGCCCTTAGAATCCCGCCCGGGGCTTGGCAACGGTGAAGTGGCGACCGGGGAAATCATGGCTTGCACGGCTGGAGGCCACCGGGGCACTGTGTGGCCATGATAACAGAGCAGGTTCAGCAATTGATCGGCATGGCACTCGCGGAAGACGCGGGGCCGGGCGACATCACCGCGCAGTGTTTCGTGCCGGCTGACCGGCAGGCACGCGCGGAAATCAGAGCCAAGGAAAGCGGTATCGTCGCAGGCACGGAAGTAGCGGCTGCCGTCTTCCATACGCTCGACCCAAGGGTGCAAACCACGGTGCTCCTCGGCGACGGATCACGGGTGGAGCGCGGAGATGTGGTACTGACCGTGACCGGGCCGGCGAGGGCGATCCTGACAGCGGAACGGACTGCGTTGAATTTCCTCCAGCGCCTCAGCGGCATCGCCACCCAGACGCGCCAATATGTGGACGCTGTAGCGGGAACCGGCGCGCAAATCCTCGATACACGCAAGACGACGCCCGGCTGGCGCTCTCTGGAGAAACTGGCCGTGCGCGCGGGAGGCGGCACGAACCACAGAACGGGCCTCTACGACATGGTCATGGTAAAGGACAATCATCTCCAGGCAGCCGGCAGCCTTGCGGAATTGCAGACGGGCATTGACCTCGCGCTGAAGAAACAGCCGGGCGTGAAGATCGAGATCGAAGCTGACACCCTGCATCAGGTGAGCGAATTCCTGACGCTGCGCGGCGTTGATGTCATCATGCTCGACAACATGGCGCTCGACGAGATGCGCGAGTGTGTCGCTCTCGCGCGAACCAGCGGAGTGAAACTGGAGGCGAGCGGCGGGGTCACTCTCGAAAGGCTGCCGGAAATCGCGGCGACGGGAGTGGACTACATCAGCAGCGGCGCGTTGACCCATTCGGTGAAAGCCCTGGATCTGTCCCTGGACTTCGAGGGCACTGAGCTGTGAACGCGGAGCCTCTCGACTGGCAACGCATCGCCGCCGCGACCGGTGCGGAAGTGATTTGGCACGCTGAGACGGGCTCGACCAACGACGACGCCCGGGCTCATGCGTTGCAGGGAGCCGCGCATGGCTCCGTCATCATCGCCGACTCCCAACTGGCCGGTCGCGGACGCCGCGGCGCAGCCTGGGTGTCGCCGCCGCGGCGAAATCTTCTCTGCTCAGTGGTTCTCCGTCCCTCGCTGCCGATGGAAAAGTGGCCGCGTCTCACTCACGCCTGTGCGCTGGCGGTTTGTGAGGCACTCGAAGGCATCCCCGGCCTGCCGTCGCCGCAAATAAAGTGGCCCAATGACATTTATCTTAGCGGGAAAAAAGTCTGCGGCATTCTCGTGGAGAGCGCGATGGATGCCCGCGGCGGCTTTGCCATCGCAGGGGTGGGTGTGAATCTCAACCTGACCGCCGAAGACTTCCCTGAAGACCTTCGCGACATTGCCACTTCCGTTTGGCTGGAACGAGGCGGGCAGGAAGTGTCGCGCGAGGAGGTCACCATTCAGTTCCTCCAGCGGCTGCGCGTACAGTGCGCGCGAGCAGCGCAGGATTCCCCCTCCCTGCTCGACGACTGCGAGACGCGCAGCTTTCTCACAGGCAAACGCGTGCGCATGCACTCAGGCAGTCAGGAACTGGAGGGCACAGCCGCCGGCCTCGGAGCGGAGGGAGAGCTTCGCCTGATTCACGACGACGGGCGCGTGCAGTTGGTGAGCAGCGCGGACTTTGTGCGGGTGGCGGACTGATTACACGGAAGCCTTGCCGCTCACGATCTGATCGTAAATCCAGGCGTAGGTCTTCTCCATGCCGTCGCGCAGTTTGATCTCCGGCGCCCAGCCGAACTTCTCTTTGATGAGCGTGTTGTCGCTGTTACGGCCGTTGACGCCTTTGGGGGCGCTCAGGTTGTAGTTCCGCTTGAGTTTAATGCCCGCGATGTCCTCCACCAGGTCCACCAAGCCGTTAATGGTGACGATCTCATCGCTGCCGAGGTTGAGCGGATCCAGCACGTCGTTCTCGAGGAACATCTGCGTTCCCTTCAGACAGTCGTCAATATACATGAAGCTGCGCGTCTGATTGCCGTCGCCCCAGATTTCAATCTCGTGCTTTCCGCTGAGCTTGGCTTGAATGACCTTGCGGCAAACGGCGGCGGGAGCCTTTTCCCGGCCACCATCCCACGTGCCGTCCGGGCCATAGACATTGTGATACCGGGCCATGCGGGTCTTGAGTCCGAAGTCTTCGCGGAAATGCCGGCACATGCGCTCGGTGAAGAGCTTTTCCCAGCCGTAGCCGTCTTCCGGCATGGCCGGGTAGGCATCGCCCTCCACCAGAGCGACGACGTCTTCATTGCGCTGCTTGTCGGCGTTATAGACGCAGGCGGACGAAGAATAGAAGAGGCGGTCCACACCGGCGTCCTTCGCCGCTTCGAGCATGTGGGTGCTGGTGAGCACGCTCAACATGCACAGCGCTTTGTTGTTCTCGATGAAGCCCATGCCACCCATGTCGGCGGCGAGCATATAGACGTGCTGCATGTCCTTGCAGGCTGCGCGGGCGGGTTCGAGGCGCGAGAGGTCGGCGACAACATTCTCCACGCCTTCATGCACCTGATACCACTCGTTCAGGGGCTTGCGGTCCACGCTGCGGATCTTCGTATATCCGGCTTCTTTCATTTTGGCGACAAGGTGGCCGCCGATAAAACCGCCGCCTCCGGCGACGATGACTGATTCACGGGTGATGCTCATTTTGGTGTGGGGATTTTGGCTGGTTGGTTTTGAGGAAGGATTTCAGACGGCGACCGGTGCCGGATAGCGCTTGAGACCGGTCCACTGGCAAAAGATGCGCCAGAGGAAAAGCGGATTGTTGATGAGGTATCGCTTCCAGAGGCGCTTTGGCTCTTTGGTAAGGCGGTAAAACCACTCCATCCCGGCACGCTGCATCCATCGGGGAGCCTGGGGGACGTAGCCGGCGTGAAAATCGAAGGCCGCGCCGACGCCGAACATCAGAGTGGTGTCGAGAAGCGGCAGATACCGCACCATGAAGCGCTCCTGCTTCGGCGTGCTCAGGCCCACCCAGATGATGTCTGGCTTCTGTTCCGCCACCATGCGCTGGAGGGCGGCGCGCTCATCGTCGTTGAGTTCCCGAAACGGCGGGCAGTAGGTGCCGGTGATGAGAACACCGGGGAATTTCTCCTCCAGTTTCGCCTTCAGCGTTTCGGCGACACCTTCTTTGCCCCCGTAGAAAAAGTGACGCACCCCGGGCTCAACCCCTCGCTCGAAAACCCGCAGCATCAGATCCGGTCCATAAACGCGGTCCATGTCCTTGAAACCCTGCTGCCAGCCGCACCAAACCATTGGCATCCCGTCGGGCGTGGTCAGAAAGGACTCATTGAGGATGCGCTTAAACTCCGGATCCTTCTGCGCTTCCGTCACACCATGCACACCGGTCACAGTCACGTAGCCCTTCCGTTTTTCCCGCACTGCCTCCAAAACCGCGTCCTCAGCGACTTTGAGATTGATGGCGCTGATGCCGCAGCCGAGCACATTGACGCGCGGGATGGGATTCATTCTGGAAATTAAAGGCGCGCCCTGTAGCAGACGGACCAGGGAAAGCAAGTGGGCCAAATCGGCCTTTGGCCGCGGAATCGTCAATTCTTATATCCGGACACCTGATTTCCTCCGCGATGACTCAAATTAAAAAGACGCCGGAGGAGGAGGAATGGATCGAACTGCGCAATCTCCACGGCGTGGATGTCAGCGTCGCCGGCTGGACAATCAGCGGCGGCATTGACTACAAGCTGCCGGCCACCGGCGGGGGCGCGATAAAGCTCACCGCACGGAGCGCTTGAAGACGGTCGTCTTCCTTGCCGCGGTGGAGTCGGACCTCACCGGCTTTGGAGAAACTTGAGCACGGCCTCGGTGCGGTTTCGGACGTGGAGCTTGGCGTAGATATTGCGGACGTGGGTGTTCACCGTCTCGACGCCGATGTTCAGTTCGGAGGCGATTTCCTTGTAGAGCGATCCCTGGGCGAGGCCTTCGAGGATCTGGCGTTCGCGCGCGGTGAGGTCGTCGGTTTCCTTTTTAGCGCGTCCCTGGTTATGGAAGAAGCGTACGACCTGGCGGGCGATGTGGCTGCTCATGGGCGCGCCGCCATTGAGGATGTCCTGGAGGAAATCCAGCAGGCGGGAGGGCACGTCGCGCTTGAGCAGATAGCCGGAGGCGCCGGCCGCGAGGGCGGCGAAGACCTGGTCGCTGTTGTCGTACACCGTTACCATGAGGACGAGCACTTGCGGCACGCTCTCCTTGAGCCGGTGGACGCATTCGATGCCGCTCATGCCGGGCAGGTTGATGTCCATGAGCACGACCTCCGGCGGATGTCTGGTCAGCGCCGGCAGCGCGGCTTCGGCGGACGCGTGCGTGCCGGTGAGTTTCCAGCCGCGCGCGCCCTGGATGAGCAGCGCGAGGCTGTCGCGCAGACCGGCGTCGTCTTCTACAATGGTGATGGTGTGCATGGGAGAGAGGAGGAAGGAATCGGCCAGCGGAGGGAGACTTTAGTGCCGTCCGCGCCGCTGGTCACGGCACATTCTCCGCCGATGTCCTTGAGCCGGCGTTCCATATTGCGGAGACCGTTGCCGGAGAGGCCGGCGGCGGCGGGGAAGCCGGTGCCGTGGTCGGTGATGTCAATGTACAGCACCCCGGTGGTGGCATGGAGTTCGAGGCGGGCTTCACAGGGGCCGGCGTGTTTGAGGATGTTGTTGAGGGCTTCTTTGACGGCTAGAAAGAGGTTGTGCCGCACTTCTGCGCCGAGTGGCAGGGCGGGCAAGATCGGTGGAATGCCAAAGCGGCAACGGACATGACTGCCGGCGAGAAATTCATCGGCGAAACGGCAGAGGTAGGTGCCGAGGTGATCGAGCGTGTCATTGCCGGGATCCACCGCCCAGACGATTTCGTCTATGGCAGCGACGACGTCGCGCGCGAGACCTGACAACTGCTCCGTATGCACCAGCGCGGCCGGATTGTCGCCGGCGGAGAGTTCACGCTCGGTCAGGGCCGTGAGCAGGGAAATGCGCATGAGGCGCGCGCCGAGGTCGTCGTGCATGTCGCGGGCGATGCGGGCGCGGTCGCGTTCCAAGGCGTGCTGCGCAGCGAGGCGTTCGAGGCGGCGCTGCATTCGCTGATGCCACAGGAGAAGACCGGCGCCGCCGAGCAGGGCGGTGACGCTGCCGGCCACGAGCGGCCAGAACCACGGGCGTTCCCACAGATGCCGCGCCACCTGCACGCGCAGGCCCGTGCTCGCGCCCGTCCAGCCGCCGGTCAGCGCGATGGCCGCCACCCGAAATTCAAAATCGCCCGCCCCCACGTCGTGATAGGTGACGAGATGCCGGGTGCCCGGATTCACCTGCCACGCGGTTTGCCAGGAGAGGGAGAGCGTCTCGCCAGGCGTGACGTTGCCCTCCAGTGGCTGCTCGGAAATCCATTGGGCCGCGCCGGCAGGATCGTCGTCTTCGATGGCAATAGCGGTGCCGACGTTGCCGCTGGCCACGCGGGCCATTTCCGGACGCGAGCCTCCGCGCTGCCAGCGGTCGGGCGTGGCCTCCGGGCCCTGATCCTTGTCGGGGAAACTGCTGAAGCCGGAATTGCGCCAGAGGTCCTGGTCTGCGCGGAGCCCTCCGCCGGGGGAATTGACGGTGAGTTCGTCGAGGAGCAGGCGGCCCGTCGTCTGGGGCGCTCCGGATGTCAGAATGAGCCGCAGCGCCATGCTGCCCGCCGGCACGAGGAGCGGCTCCCGGCGGCGGATGAGCGGCGTGCGTGGCCATGTCGCCAGCATTCCCGGGGTCATGCCCGAGCAGGGAAATCGCTGCCCGCCGGTCACGACCCCGGCGGCATCGAGAAACTGCGCCTCCAGTGCCATCTGACCGCTGACTTCCTTCCAGTCAGTCTCAAACCCCGCCAGCGTCGCCCGCACGCGCATGGGCACCGCGGACTCGCCCTCGACCACCCGGATGGCGAAGTCCAGCCGGTGCGTTCCTGGCGGCAGGTGCAAAATACCGTCATCGCCGGGCCGCTGTTCCGCGCCATCCACGGTGATTTTCTCAATCACCACTGCCGGACCGGTGGCAAAGGCCGCACCGGCAAAGATGAATAGCAGTGGCAGCGTAAAAGGGAGAGACACAGAGGAAAGGTGAGCAAAGCCGCGTGGTTAATGCAGCCGCGCCTGTCCTTCCAGCCGCATTATTATGCCTGAGCGGGCCGGCCCGGACGACGCCGGACGGAGAGGAGACCGGCGGCACCGAGGAGCAGGACTGCGGAGGAGGCCTCGGGCACGGCGACGAGGGCGATCACATTTCCGCCGAGGTAGTTGTAGTCGAGCGCGTAGCCGGTGGGCACTCCGAAGGTGCTGGCAAAGGCGGAGCCGGTGAGTGTGCCGTAGCTGGCGAAGGGATAGGCGGGGTCCGTCAGCATGGTGCCGGTTTGATCGAACACGACGGGCATGGCGGTCACGTCCAGAGTGCTGACCACGCTGAGGAAATCAATGGGCGTGCCGGCGGAGCCGTCGAACTCGATGAAAAGCGTGCCGCTGCCGCTGGCGGAGCCGACGGTGAGGGACTCGATGGATGCACCCGGCGAGAGGAAGGAGCCGCTGGAAGTGATAACCCCGCCGCTGATGGTGCCGGTGCCGCCAAAGGTGGCTCCACTGAGCACCGCGACATTGCCGCTGCCCGTGGCGGAGCCGGTGGTGTTGTTGGCCAGGAGGGTGCCCTGCACCACCATCGTGCCGCCGCTATAGCTGCTGTTGCCGCCGAGCGCCCAGGTGCCGCCGCCGCTCTTG
>JANOZA010000441.1:0-6467 GCA_031429155.1 Verrucomicrobiota bacterium
CCTGCGGGTCCATCCCCACCAACCCCGCCGCGTCCATGCCTACCGACCACCCACTGAGCACCGCCAGCGGCACTGCACCCCGTCGCGTCGCCGAGGACAGCGACTCCAGCACCACCACGCCCGCGCCGTTCCCCGGCACCAGCCCCGACCTGTCCTTACAAAATGGTCGGCACAGTGCCCCCGCATCCTCCCTGCCACCCGCCAGCACTCCCGCCGCCTCCAGACCCGCATAGACCACGGCGTTCAGCGACTCATCCGAGCCTCCCGCCAGCATGATGTCCGCATTTCCCAGCACAATCTGCTCTGCCGCTGCCGCCATGGCGAACGCCCCCGACGCACACGCCGCACTCACCAGCCACGATGGCCCCCGCGCCCCCAATACCTGAGCCAGCGCCCCCGGCCCAGCCGCCAGCGTCATCGTCGCCGCCAGCGTCGGCTTCACTCGCCGCCCCGCCCGCAGGGATTCATGAGTCTCTTCCCATTTCTGCTGCGGACCCCGCGAAGAACCACAGATCACCCCCAGCCGTTCCTTGTCAGGCAACTCTGAAAACAACCCTGCCTGCTCTGCCGCCTCATACCCCGCCCGCAATCCCCATTGCGCCGCCGCATCCACCCGCCGCGCCATTCCCGCCCACGGATGCCCTTTCCAGTCAATAGCCTCCACGGCACAACCCGCATATCGTCCTGTGCCGCCCCTCGGCAGCGGAATCTCCACCCAGCGACCTCCCGGCATCCTCTCCACCGCCGCCCGCCACAGTGCCTCCGCGCCCAATCCGGCCACACTCACCGCTCCCGCTCCCGTGATCACCACAGGATCAGCATTCAGCAGCGCAGCGGCAGGGGAGAAAGTCGGAAGCTGGGGCATGGCAAAATCGCCCGCCGCATAGAATCGCCCAACCCGCTCGGCAACCCGGCATTCATCAGCGCACGTGCCAGTCCACAGATTCGCCGCCGGTTGCGGGCTGCTTGCAGTGATTGACTTCCCGTTCTGGTTCGGCGAAAGACCGCCTCCATGATTCTTCCCAAGCTTCCCTCTCTCCTCTACACGCTCGCCATCCTGACCGCTTCCGCCGTGCTGGCGCAGGCCAGGTTTATTCAGCCTGACGAAGCCGTGACCGAGCCTGCAGTGAAGGCTGCGGCGGACAAACTCAAGAAGCTCAAGGATACCAAGGAAGCCGAGCCAATTCTCAAGGAAATCCAGGCGGCGGCGGATGCGGGAAGTGCGGAGGCTCAGTTTATGCTCGGCTACATGCTCCAGTCCGGCATCGGTGCGGAGCGCTCGAATGAGAAAGCCAAAGCGGCTTATCAGAAGGCCATGGAAAAAGGAATCATGGCGGCGAAGAACAATCTCGGCCTGCTCCAACTGGCCAGCGGCGAGGACTCGAAGAAGTCTATCGGCCTCGTGGAGGAAGCGGCCAATGCGGGCTACAGTCCGGCGCAGGTTTCCATGGGTCAGCTTTTCCTCGACGGACTGCCGGCGGCGGGCATCGCCAAGGATGCGGATCAGGCGCGGGTCTGGTTTGAGCGCGCCTCGGACGCCGGTGATGACGATGCTGCTCTGACGCTGGGACTGATGTATGAGAATGGTGCGGGCGTCACTGCCGATCAGGAAAAAGCCGCGTCGCTGCTGCGCAAGGCCGCCGAGAAGGGCAACGCCGATGCCATGATCCGGCTGGGAGCGAAGCTTGTGGGCGGTCAGGGAATCAAGGCTGACGCAGCCAAAGGCAAAGAGTGGTTTGAGAAAGCCGTGGCTACGGGTGCTGCCGGCGCCAAGGTCGCGCTCGCGTCCATTTACGAAAACGGCACCGGCACGGAGAAGGAGCCCGGCATCCCCAAGGACTCCAAGAAGGCCTTTGAACTCTACACGGAAGCGGCGGACGCCGGTGACTACTCAGCCTATAACAAGCTCGCCTACTTTAACGAAAACGGCGTGGGAGTTACCAAAGACGAAGTCAAAGCGGCGGAGTGGTACAAAAAAGGCGCGGATAAAAACGTGCCCGTGTGCATTCACAATCTCGCCGTTTTCAACGAGGAGGGGAAAGGCGGGATCAAGAAAGATGAGAAGGCCGCCTTCGAGTTGTTCTATAAGGCGGCGATGAGTGCTTTCGTGCCCTCTCAGGTCGCGCTGGCTCTCCGCTATCGTGAAGGGAAAGGCGTGATGCAGGACACCCAGGCCGCTCTGGCGTGGTTTGAGCGCGCGATGCAGAACGGCAACGCCGATGCCGCAGTGAGCTACGCCGCCATGCTGGAAGCCGGCGAGGCGGGATTCGTGAACTACGAGACCGTTCTCAAGATTTACAAGGAAGCCGCCGGCAAAGGCCACGGCGGGGCCATGCTCGGCCTGGCCGGAATGCTGGAGGACGGACGCGGAGTGCCGGGCGACTACCGCCAGGCTTACATGCTCTACCTCATCGCGGCCAAGGGTGGCATGAAACAGGGCGAAGAACGGCTCGATAAGCTCAAGAAGCGCCTGACCGTCGAGCAGATCAAGATCGCTGAGGCCTACGTCGCCAGCGGTGGCAAGGATACCGGCTCTCCGCCTCCCGGGCCCGCCGCCCCGGTGGTGAACACCCCCGCGCCGGAGACTCCCGCCGTTACCCCAAAACCAGACAAGCCGGCAACTCCCGTGAAACCGGCTGATCCAGCGGTGAAACCCAAGCCGCCGGTAAAACCGAAGCCGCCCCGCTGAGACTGTGCCTCGCGGCCTGATGCAAGCAGTCGCAGCAGCGTTCGCGCAGAACTTCGCCGAACGCGGTGAGATCGGAGCCTCGGTGTCGGTCTGGCGGCACGGTCAGGAAATTCTCTCGCTGCATGACGGCTCGCGGACGCGTGAGGAGATCGCCACTTGGAATGCCGACACGCTCGTGCCGGTGTGGTCCGCCACCAAAGGCCCGGCCTCTCTCGCATTGCTATTGCTGCTCCACGACGCCGGGCTCGCGCTCGATTCCCCGGTGCGGAAACTCTGGCCGGAACTGCGGGCGGACTTCACGTTCGCTCAGATGCTCTCGCACCAGAGCGGACTCGCGGCGCTCGATTCCAGGCCGTCTGTCTTCGATCATGCCGCCGTCGCCGCCGCTCTCGCCGCGCAGGAGCCGCAATGGAAACCCGGCACGGCGCATGGGTATCATCCTCGCACGTTTGGTTTCCTGGCTGAGGAATGTGCGCGCCGGCTCACCGGCGGGCCGGGTATCGGTCATGTGCTCCGGGAGAGGATCACCGGGCCGCTGGAGGCCGACTTCTGGATCGGACTCCCGCCCGCCGAACACCACCGGGTGGCGCAACTCTATCCGGGCCGGGTCAGGAAAACCCGCGACGCGAGGGAAGACGCCTTCTTTGAAGCGATGAGCGACCCCGCGAGTCTCACCCGCCGGGCTTTCACCTCGCCCGCCGGGTTGCACGCCGTCTCCGATATGAATCAACCGGCGGCCTGGACGGCCGCGCTGCCGGCGTTCGGTGGAGTTGGCTCCGCGCGTGGCCTGGGGAAAATCTACGCCATGCTCGCCGCCGGCGGCACCTGGCAGGGCAGGGAACTCGTCCCCCCTGCGGTGTTGGCGCAACTTTCACAGCCTCTCGTCAACGGACCGGATCGCGTTCTCCGCATTCCCACGGCCTTTGCCACCGGCTTCATGATGGACCCGCTGCATTCCGATGGAACGAAGGAGCGCAACCATTTTGGGCCGTCTCTGCGGGCGTTCGGCCATCCCGGCGCTGGCGGCAGTCATGCCTTTGCCGATCCCGAGCGCGGGATCTCCTTTGCCTATGTGATGAATCAAATGGAGCACGGCGTGATGCCAAATGAGAAGGCTCTGAGTCTCGTTGACGCCGTCTATGATTCGATCCGGCGCGGGAAGTCCGCGGATGGCGGCACTCAGCCGGGCACCGCTTGACGCCTGGCAGTAACCGTCGAAGCATCCGGCCATGTTTCCGCGCGGATATCTTCCATCGTGGGCTGCGACTGTCCTCGTCATCCTGACAGTTCAGCCGGCCACTGCCGGGCAGCCTCCCACGCCTGTGATTTCCTTTGAGGAATTCATCGGCGGCACCGGCGGCTCCGCGGCCAAACTCGTGCGCGGTGCGTTGGAGCAATCAGGGCGCTTCACTATCGCCGGCACCGGGCAGTGGCAGGTGCGCGCCAGTTCCTCTGCCGGGCGCATTGACGGTGCGCTCATCGGGCCCAAGGGCACCGTCACCCTCAGTAATCACTACGACAGCGCGGACCTCCGCGACAATGCCTACTCCTTCGCGGATGACATCGTGGAGACGATCACCGGCGAGCCCGGCATCGCCCGCAGCCGCATCGCATTCGTCAGCGACACCACCGGCTTTAAGGAAATCCATATCTGCGACAGCGACGGCGGTCGCGTGCAGCAGATTACGCGGGACCGAAGCCTGAATGTCGGCCCCACGCTCGGGCCCGGCGGCATTCTCATGGCCCATACCAGCTACACGAGCGGATTTCCGGACGTGTATGTCACCAACCTTTACGACGGCGACCGCCAGCGGGTCATCAGTGCTCCCGGCACCAACAGCGGCGCCGCATTCTCCCACGACGGCACCAGGCTTGCACTTACCATGACGCACGAGGGCGACGCCGAAATCTTCGTCACCACCGTCACCGGCGGACGCAGCAAACGCCTCACGGAATCCCGCAGCGTGGAGTTCTCCCCCGCATGGGCTCCTGACGGCGAACGCCTCGTCTTCTGCTCCGATGCTACCGGCTCCCCGCAGCTTTATATCGTGCCCCGGCGCGGCGGGGCCCCCGAACGCCTCGCCACGACCACCGCCCGTTGTACTGATCCGGACTGGAGCGCCGACGGACGCTTCATTGCCTTCACCGCATGGAAAGGCAGCTCGCCTGCCGTCGCCCTCTATGAAATGGAAACAGGCACTGTCCGGACCGTCCTTGGAGGCGCTTCCGATCCCTGCTGGGCACCCGATGCCCGGCATCTCGTCGCCGTGCAGTCCGGCAATCTCGTCGTGCTCAATGTTCTCACCGGAAGCAAAAAGGCCATCGTTTCCGGCATGGGCAAAATCTCCGAGCCAGCGTGGTCGCGGTAATATCCTCACTCCATGATCCGCCTCCTCATCGTATCCACCGCCGCACTTCTCATCACCGGCTGCGCCAGTCTGCGCGGTCCGCTGGAGGACGATACCGACGACGCGGTGGACATGCTGGAACACCCGCGCCGTGCGGAGACGCCGTCGCTTTTTGGCCCCGGCAGTGAGCGCGTCACGGCCGGGAAGTTCCCCGTGATTCGTTTCAACGGCGATGGCACTGCCATTCCCTCATCGGAGAATTCCAAAGTCCAGTCCGTGGCCCGCTGGCTCACGGGCAATCCCGAGCGCGTCCTCGTCGCTGCCGGAGCGAAGGCCGCGTCACCGGAATACGCCCGCCAGCTCAGCGATCAGCGGGCGCGCAATGTCCGCGACGCCCTCGTCAGCGCCGGCGTGCCGGCGTCGAAAATCCAGACCGTCAGCTTTGGCGAAGACGCCGAGTCCATTACCGGCGGCGGCGTTTCCTTCTCGCTGATCGGGACCGGGGAAAAGCGATAGCGGCTACTCCGTGAAGTCCGTCTCCGCTTCCTTGAGATCAAGTTCCTTGATCCAGGTATTCCGGTAGCGCACATCGTGGCCCTCGCACTGGAGCTTGAGACCGCCGGGCACGTCCGTGATTCCCTTGCCGCCGTCATTCCCGCCATCGAGACCCGAATTCGGGCCGCCATGGACCTGATTGATCTGGACGTTCTTGTGAACCTTCTTGCCGTTGAAGAACATGCTCACCAGCGGCTTCTCCGTCATCTTGCCGTCCTTGAACCGCGCCGCGCGGAAGACGATGTCGTAGCTGTTCCACTTACCCACGCCGTTGTAGGCCTCGTAGGGCGAATCCGATTCGTTGATCACCGCACCCATCCCGTGCTTCGTCTTGTTGCCGTCGAGCACCTGAATCTCGAAACGGTTCTGCAAATACACCCCGCTGTTTCCGCCGGGCTTCATGATGAGGAACTCGATATGCAGCCGGAAGTCACGATAGGCCTTCTTCGTCACGATGTCCGCCGCGCCATACTTGCCACCGTCCGCTGCGCGGTCATCGGTCTGGATCGCCTTTCCCTTATCCACCGGATCCTCCACGCTCTTCCACTTGATGGGCATCGCTGATTTGAAGCCCGGTCCCTCCCAATACATCCACTTCGCATCGAGCATTTCCTTGCTTCCATCCATAACAACCTCCGCGCCCTCGACAGGCTTGGCACCCACACCAGTTCCGGCGCGGGCTGCGGTGATGAACGAGAGAACGGTGAGAGCGAAAAAGGCGGTGCGAAGTTTCATAAGGCCGCGACTATGGGCTGCGGCCCCGCAGTGAGGCAAGCAATGAATCATCCGCATTCCTCGGCTACGTTTGAATGCATGGTGCGGGGATTGACGGGTAGCGCGGGCCTCCGGCCTGCGCCTTTCCGGCATCCTGCCGG
>JANOZA010000442.1:0-7647 GCA_031429155.1 Verrucomicrobiota bacterium
TGCCGCAGGCGCGCGTGGATTCGTTGATTGGATGGCTCTCCGGTTCTCTACGCGAAGCCGCAGAGGAAACCGACGCGTGGGCACTCGGCGAACGCGCCTATGCCGCCTGGGCGCTGGCCCTCGCCGGCAAGTCCGAGCCGGCCTATCACGAAGCGCTCTTCAAGCAGAGCGAGCAATTATCCGGCTATGGCCGCGCCATGCTCGCACTCGCCATCGCCGAGTCCAATGGCCCCGCCGACATGGCCAGGGCGCTTCTTTCCATGCCTGACAACGCAGCGAAAGGCTGGTGGCTCGGCGAAAGCACCGGGGCCATCCGCGCCCTCGCGCTGATGAAACTCAAGGATCCTGCCGCCGATGCCGAAATGGGCCGCCTCATGGCTTCGCGCAGCCCGCGCGGCGATTGGCGCAATACTTTTAATAACGCATGGGTGCTCCTCGCGCTATCCCGCGAAGCCGCCGCGCTGCCGGCGCTCAAGGCCGGACAGTCCTGCGTCCTGACACTTGGAGGCAAGCCGCAGGAAATCGCCCTGCCCGGCGAGCCTGCCTCCCAAAGCGTGACCTTCAAACGCGAGGCCGGCAAAGCCCTGCCGGAACTCACCGCCAAAATCGCCGCCGGCGCGAAGCTGTTCGCGCGCATCGAAGTCACCGGCCGCGCCAAAGGCGGCGAGCAGCCCGCCCGCAGTTCCGGCTTCAGCATTGACCGCAACTGGCAGCGCGTCGCCACTGACGGCACGCTCGCCGCCGCCGACCAGCTTAGCACCGGAGACCTCGTCCTCGTCACTCTCAACGTGAACGTCCCCGGGGCCGCCGAATACATCGTCATTGATGACCCTCTTCCTGCCACCATGGAAGGCGTGAACCCAAACTTCGGCAGCATGGTCGCCGCCGACCGCCAGGTCGCCGCGCCTTCATGGGTCTGCGACCACACCGAAATGCAGCGCGACCGCGTTCTCTTCTTCCGCGACTCCTTTGAGGGCCGGGGCAAGTTCAGCGTCCAGTATCTAGCCAGAGTCATCGCCTCCGGTGACGTCATGGCGCCGCCCTCCCGCATCGAAATGATGTACGATCCCGCCCGCTTCGGCCTCTCGCCCTCGCAGCGGGTGAAAACAAAAGCATCGCCGGATGATTCGGTGGCGGTGAAGTAATAGTGGCAAGGAGCGGCACTTGCTAAGTGCCGCGAAGCCATTCCCTCCCGGAACTTGACAACTCCCGCTCCTTGTCTTTGCCCTGGATGAAATTCTTCAACCCCTTCGACGAAATCCGCGTCACTCGCCACAACCTGCCGCACTGGCAGCAGCCAGGCGCAGCGTATTTCGTCACCTGGCGCATGGCCGACTCCATTCCGGTGGAGGTGCTCAGGGAATGGGAGGCGGAACGGGATGTCTGGCTCCTTTATCACCAGCTACCGTTGAGCGAGGAGGATGAAGCGGAATTTCACCGGCTGTTTTCCTCAAGGATAGACCGTTATCTTGATGACGGGCACGGCTCTTGTGTGCTGCGGCGGCCTGAACTGCGGGAAATCATTTCGGAATCATTCGGATTCTTCGAGGGCGTGCGTTACGAGCAGCTTTCCCGGGTCATCATGCCGAATCACGTTCACACGTGCTTTGTGCTGCACCCCGACTGGTTGCTGGAAAAAGTGCTCTATTCATGGAAGCGCCGGACCTCGGGAGTCATCAACGAACGGTTCGGGACGAGCGGCCAGTTTTGGCAGCACGACTACTTCGACCGCCTCATCCGGGACGGGCAGCACCTGCGAAATGTGATTCGTTATATCCGGCGCAATCCAGGGAAGGCGCGGCTGCGTGAAGGCGAATACACGCTATGGGAGAGCGAGTTGGCGCGAAGCGTCGAGTGAGTCCCGCAAGGAGCGACACTTGCCAAGTGCCGCGATAGCACAGCCTTCAGTTTCGCGGGACTTGGCAAGTCCCGCTCCTTGTTTATCACCCTCACCCGATAAACCGCTGGAAATTCAACGTAAGTCAGGCTTATTCCCGTCATCTGATCCCAACCCTTCCCACTCCATGAATCACTACGCCCAATACGCCAATCGCCTCGGACGCCGCGGCTTTCTTCATGTCGGAGCCTGCACTGCGCTGGGGATCAGTCTCGGAGACTTCTTCAAGATGAAGGCCCGGGCGGACCAAAAAAACTACGCTTCCGTCGAAGGGAAGGCCAAGAGCATCATCCACATCTTCCTTCCCGGCGGCATGGCCCACCAGGAGAGCTTTGACCCGAAGCCTCTCGCCCCGCCCGAATATCGCGGGCCGCTTGGAGCCATTAATTCCAACGTGGACGGGATCCAGTTTGGGGAACTTTGGAAAAATACCGCCCAGGTGGCCGACAAGCTCGTTGTCTGCCGCAGCATGACGCACGGTGAAGCCGCCCACGAGCGGGGCACGCATAATATGTTCACCGGCTACCGCCCCAGCCCGGCGCTGCAGTATCCGAGCTTCGGCTCGGTTGTTTCGCACGAATTTGGAACCCGGAACAATCTGCCGCCATACGTCTGCATTCCTGGCCAGCCGAATGAATTCGCCGGCAGTGGTTATCTCAGCAGTGCCTTTGGCGCGTTCAGTCTCGGTGCCGATCCCGGCAACGGTAACTTCAAAGTGCAGGATCTCGCCCTTCCCGGCGGCATTACTGAAGGCCGCTTCAATCGCCGTCGCGCCATTCTCGATGGGATAGACAATCACTTTAAGAGCGTCGAGAAATCCGATTCGCTCACGGCCATGGATACGTTTTACCAGGACGCCTACAAGCTCATCAGCAGCCCGCAGGCCCGCGAGGCGTTCGCGCTGGAGAAAGAAGCCGACAAACTGAAGGACGAATACGGACGCAACGAAGCCGGGATGCGTCTGCTCATGGCCCGCCGTCTCGTCGAAAGCGGCGTCCGGTTTGTTTCCACCACCTACGGCGGCTGGGACCACCACGATAATGTCAAAGGCGCCATGGAAGGCCAGGTGCCAAAGTTTGACCAGGCCTTTGCCCGTCTGATCCGCGACCTCAGCGAACGCGGCCTGCTCGACAGCACGCTCGTCATGGTCTCGTCTGAGTTCGGCCGCACGCCGAAGATCAATGCCACCGGTGGCCGCGACCACTGGCCGAAAGTGTTCAGTGTCATGCTCGCCGGCGGCGGTCTCAAAAAGGGCATGGTCTATGGCTCCTCCGACGCCCTGGGCGCCGAGCCGGAGAACGATCCGCTCACTGTTGAGGACCTGGCGTTCACTATCTACAACCAGCTCGGCATCAACGCCGACAAGGAACTCATGGCCCCCGGCAGTCGTCCGATCGAGATCGTTGCCGAAGGCAAGGTCGTGAGCGAAATCGTGGCCTAGGCCCGTGCTGCTTGTAGATATGCCCGCTCAGCGGCGGGTAAGCGGTTTCCTGCTCAGGATGCGAAAATTTCTTCGCGGAAGGGTGGATTAATGTTGTCAACACGCACGCGTCCAGCCAGTCTCAATGGGACAGCCTGCTTTTTAGGGCTCTCAAGAACAAAAGACCAACCCACACATCCGATGATTGACGAATTCAAGAAATTTATCCTCAAAGGCAACGTCGTTGACCTAGCCACCGGTGTCATTATTGGCGCGGCCTTTACCGGAATCGTCACCGCCTTCACCAAAGGAATCGTGGAACCAATTCTCGCTCTGGCCGGTGGAGGCCCCAATCCCAAGCTCACGATTCCCCTCACGGAGCGGATGGTGAACGTGAAGGAAATGGTGGATGGCAAGGAGATCGAGAAGTCCGTCAGCAAATTGATCGAACTCGACCTCGGCGGCATCATTGGAGCCGTCATCAGTTTCCTCATCACTGCTGCAGTCATCTTTTTTGTCATCGTGAAGCCAGCCAACGCCATGATATCCAGGATGAAGGCCAAGGAGGCTGCAGCCCCGCCGGCCGGGCCTTCGGATGAAGTAAAACTCCTCACGGAAATCCGCGACTCACTCAAGAAGTAACCCGAATCCGCGGGCTGCGCGTTGCTGTCAGCCCTAAAACCTGAGCAGCCGGAACGGGTCCAACCCGTTCCGGCTTCATTGTGTAGAGGAACGGCGGCCCGGTTGTAGGCGCGGCTTACGGCGCCCCCGGCTCGGGCAATGAGACGTATGGGCTTTCGCGGACCGTGAGGGGCTTCCTCCCCTGGAGCAGCAGCAGCCATTCGCGGATGCTGCCAGCCAGAATGATGGCGACCATGACGAGAAAGAATCCGGCGACGACGGCATCGAGGTGGTTGTTGTTGATCTCCGTCTGCCAGTCCTTGAGTTGTTTCGGAGTTCCCCCAGCAGCGATCTTCGCGGCGCGGTCGCGGGCGATGTCGAGGAAGCCGAACTTGCCGGCGGGCCAGGTGCCGAAGATTTTCTGAATCCCTGCAGTGAACGTGACCGCAGTGAGGAAGAGCAGCGGCACGCCCGTGGTCCACGCATAACGTTTGCGGCCCATCTTGATGAGCACCGTGGTGCCGAGGCACAGAGCGATGACGGCGAGGAGTTGATTCGCGATGCCGAAGAGCGGCCACAACGAATTGATTCCTCCCAGTGGATCGGCGACGCCCTGGAGCAGGAACCAGCCCCATGCCGCGACGAGCAGCAGCGTGCTGAAGAAACTGGCAGCCGTCGAACGGGTGTCGCCCAGCGGCTTCCAAAGGCCGCCGAGAAAGTCCTGGAGGATAAAACGCCCCACCCGCGTGCCGGCATCTATCGTTGTCAGGATAAACAGCGCCTCAAACATGATCGCGAAGTGATACCACAGCGCCATGAGCCCTTCGCCGGGGAGGACACGGTGAAACATCCGCGCCATGCCCAGCGCAAACGTCGGCGCGCCGCCCACGCGACCGATCATGTTTTCCTCGCCGACATCTTTGGCGAGCTTGTCCATCTGAGCGGGCGTCACAGGGAAGCCGGTGTCCTTGGAAAGTTGCGCGAGCACCGTCTCCGCCTTCGCCGAGCGCTCCACGGGATTGCTGATCTGCGCCACTGCCTTGGTCGCGCCGGCATTCACCGCGAAGTATTCACCTGGCGTCAGCGAGCACGCCGCGATGATGGCCATGAGCGCGACAAGCATCTCCGTGACCATCGCCCCATAGCCCACGGCGCGGATGTGTTTCTCCCGTTCCAGCAGCTTCGGCGTGGTGCCGGAGGAGATGAGCGCGTGGAATCCACTGATGGCTCCGCAGGCGATGGTTATGAAGACGAATGGAAACACTGCGCCGGTGAACACCGGGCCGCTGCCGTCTATGAACTTCGTCACCGCCGGCATCTCCAGGGTGGGCATTACCAGGATGATCGCCACGCCCAGCACGCCCACGGTGCCTATCTTCATAAAGGTGCTCAGGTAATCCCGCGGCGCCAGCAGCATCCATACGGGCAGCACCGCGGCCACGAAGCCATAGATGATAATGCTCCAGGCCAGAGGCACTTCATTCATGCGGAACCAGCTCTCCATGCCCGAGCCGCTGATGAATTTCCCGCCCCACACACTCAGCAGCAGCGATCCTACTCCAAAAATCGTCACCGCCCTCACGCTGCCGCCGCCTTTATGCCAAAAGCCCATCACCAGCGCGATGGGGATCGTCATCGCGATGGTAAACAGTCCCCACGGACTCTCCGCCAGCGCCTTCACCACTACCAGTCCGAGCACCGCCAGCAGGATCGTCATGATGACGAGCACGCTGATCATGGCGATGAGCCCGAGGAAAGGATTCACCTCCTCGCGGAACATCTGGCCGAGGGATTTGCCATCGCGCCGGATGCTGCAAAACATGACCACGGCATCATGCACGCCCCCGCCCAGCGTGGCACCTATCAGAATCCACAGCGTGCCCGGCAGCCAGCCGAACTGCGCCGCGAGCACCGGACCCACCAGCGGCCCCGGCCCCGCGATGGCTGCAAAGTGGTGGCCGAAAACGACCCACTTGTTTGTCGGCACGAAGTCTTTCCCATCCGCCCGCGTCACTGCCGGCGTCGCCCGCCGGTCATCGAATGCCAGCACCTTCGCCGCCAGCCACGCGGAGTAAAAACGATAGCTCACCGCAAACGCACATCCCCCGGCCACCACCAGCCACAGGGCATTCACCGGCTCGTTGTTCTTCAATGCCGGGACGAGCAGCGCGACGACGCCGAGCAATGACACGGCGATCCAGATGAGCAGGCGGACGAGTTTGTTCATGGGAAAAAGATAATTCTAAAAGCAGGAGTGGAAACCACGGATGACGCGGATAGCACGGATAATGAGCGGCTTGCAGCGAAATTTCCGTTCACCCGCAGAGTGAGTCTGTGTCCCGGAATAAATATCTGACCATCCGCGTCATCCGCGCTATCCGCGGTTCTCCATTTCCCCTCCAGGATAACGGAGTGCCATGCCACAAGTCGCCGCCGTCGCCGGCTGCAAGTCTTTCCCCCTCCACTTTACCGGCTCCGCAAAGACCAGGCCCGCGGATGGTGTGCCGCCTTACGCCGTCGCCTTCAAGCCGGCGGCTGCCACCTGGCTCTCGGCGTTGAATATCTTCGCGGCATTCTCCTGCTTGGTGCCGGCGATCAGTTCATCACGGAACTTCGCGACAAAACTCTCCGTCGGCCACGAACAGGCCTCGCCGAATGCACAAATCGTCTTGCCGTCTATCTGATAAGCCACGCTCTCCAGCAGGCCCACGTCTCCCGGCGATCCATTCCCGGCGACGAGACGGTCGCTGATCTTCGACATCCACAGGCTGCCCTCGCGGCAGGGCGTACACTGACCGCAACTCTCGTGAGCGTAGAACTTGTTTATGTTATTCAGCACCCACGTCATGCTCCGGCTGTCGTCCATGATGATCACGCCACCGCTCCCGGCCATGCTGCCACAGGCGGCGATGGTGTCGAAGTCCATCGGGATGTCCTCCACCCCTATCTCCTTCATGCTGCCATCCGGCTGCTTCAGCTTGAAGCGCTCGTCAGCGCGCAGCACCTTGGCGGACGAACCACCGGGGATGATCGCCTTGAGCTTCCGCCCTGGCTTGAGCCCTCCGCAGAGGTCGTGGATGACTTCACCCATCGTCACCTTGCCGACCTGCACTTCATAATAGCCGGGCTTCACCACATCGCCGCTCACGCAGAGTATGCGGGTGCCGGTATTCCTCGGCGTGCCGAGCTTCGCGTATTCAGCGCCGCCCATTTCCATGATGTGCTTCACGTGGCAAAGGCTCTCCACGTTGTTCACGATCGTCGGGCACATATAAAGTCCCAGCGCCGCAGGGAAATACGGCGGCTTGATGCGGGGATAGGGACGCTTGCCCTCCAGCGACTCGATCAGCCCCGTCTCTTCACCGCAAATGTAAGCGCCCGCGCCGCGGTGGACATAGATTTCCAAATCAAAACCGCTGCCGAGAATGTTCGCGCCGAGGAAGTTCTTCGCCTTCGCCTCCCTGATCGCCTCCTCCAGAATCTGCGCGCCCTGCGGGAACTCCTCACGGATATAAATGTAAGCCAGTTTCGCCCCCACCGCGAAGCACGAGATGATCATCCCCTCCAGCAACTGGTGCGGATCCTGATACATGATATACCGGTCCTTAAATGTCCCCGGCTCACTCTCATCCGCATTACAGATAAGATAGACCGGCTTCGTGTTATTCGGCGGGATGAACCCCCACTTCACACCCGTGGGAAAACCCGC
>JANOZA010000443.1:0-6233 GCA_031429155.1 Verrucomicrobiota bacterium
CGGGATACATGTCGAAGACCGCTCCCTGAAACTGCAAATCTGTCCCGCTGCCGTAGGCGTTGTCGCCGAGCATGAGCCAAAAGTCCGCACGCCGCTGCGCGTGAACCGGAGCGAAGGCATCGCGCACCCGCTGCTGGTAGATAGTCTGCGTGCCGCAATCGCCGAGCACCCAGAAGCGCACCGGAACCGCCGCGCCGACCAGAGGAGGCGTGTAAAAGTGATAACCCGCGCCGGTGGCGAGCACGGCAGCATCCGATTCGACAGCATAGAAGTAATGAGTGGCCGGCGTCAGTCCGGTAAGCCTAACCGCGTGCTCCGTGCCCGGCACTGCCTCTTCAAAGACCATGGTGAGTTCCCCCTCTGCCGTGCCGCAGCGCACGCGCCCGATGCCGGCAAGGTTCGTGCGCCAGCAAACGGTGAGCGCCGCAGGACTGGGGGACTGCAAATACGGACCGCGGGTTAGGACCGGGCCTTGAGCGCGGAGGTCTGGCGGCAGCAGCAGGAGGCAGATTGCAAAAAGTAGAATGAAGAAACGGTGTCTCATGGCGGAGGAGTAAGAAATTGAGCGGCCTTTGCTTCCAGGGCAGCGCACGCCGGCGTGCTGCGGATGCGCGCCGGGAGTCGCGCGATGGATTCCTGCGCGGCACGGGCGGCGGACTGCGCGCCGGCCTTGTCGCCGGAGTCGGAGAGCAGAGCGGCCTTGCGGAGTTGGAGTGACTCCGGGCGCGGGGCTTTGGCGATCATCGCATCCATGCGCTGCACCGCAGCGGCGTTGCGTCCGAGTTTGATTTCCAGGCGCAGCGCCTCCTCCTGGAAGACGGGCAGCGGATGTTTTGTCAGGAAAGCATCCAGCCATGTGAGCGCCGCCGCCGCATCGGTGGCCTCAGTGAGGCGCAGTCGCATCGCCACCGCATCCGGCGCGGGATTCGCCGCCGCAGCGATGAGCGTATCGAGTTCCCGCAGCGCCGCGGCGGGTTCTTTGAGATCAGCCAGCGTCTGCGCATAGTCGAAGCGCACCTGCGCATTCTGCGGATGCTTCTTCAGAAACGTCTCCTGCGGCCCGCGCGCTTCCGCCGGCTTGCCGCTGCGGCGGAGAATGCTGCCGCGCAGCGCGAGGGGCAGATCGCTCTGCGGGTCCAGCGCTTCCGACTTCGCGAGGTCATCGAGCGCCTCCGCCCAGTGATCGAACTGCGAGTAGAGCGATGCGCGCTCAAAGAACAGCGACGCCTTGTCAGGTTTCGACTCGATCTCCTTCGACAGCGCGACGATGGATTCATGCACGTCCCCGTGACCACTCACCGGGGGCACAGCCACGCCAAGAACCCCCGCGAGGAGGACGATCAGAGGAAATTGCGCATAAAGGGGGCACCGCATGTGCGCGACCGTAACCGGCCCCACGCAAATCACGCAAGCATTTACCGCTGCCTGCCGGAAAAAACGCTGCGGTCGGGTTCCTACTTCGTCTCCGCCTTGAGCGGGTGGATGCGCAGATTGCGGAATTCCACCTTCATCGCGAGGCCACCGTGAATTTGCAGCCCGATGGGGCCGGGCGCGGCATACTTCGCGTCCTTATACTGCGACGCCTGGGTCCCGTTGATCCACACCGTGAAAGTGTCGCCTTTGGCCACGAGCTTGAACTTATTCCAGTCATTCGCCTTGATCAGTTTCGCCGCCTCTTTCGCCTGAGCCTCTTCGGGATACTTGCCATTATAGAACGAGCCCGTCATGTCCTTCTTCAGACTCCGCGAGACTCCGATCTGCACCTGCACCTCCGGCTTCCGCGCCATGAAGCCGCTGTCTATCTCCCCCGTCCATTTCGCCTCGGCTTCAAACTCGAAGTCGCCATAACTCTCCGCCGTGTAGAGCATCGAACCCTTCTTCGCCGCATCATTTTCTCCCGCGAGCACACCGTCAGTCACTTTCCAGAATGGATTCGGATCCGGCGCTTTCCAGCCCGTGAGATCCTTTCCATTGAAGAGCGAAACCCAGCCCTCCGCCGCATCGTCCGCAGCAGAGGCCAGCAATGAAGTCATGCCCATAACGGCAGCGAGAAAGAGACGGCGGGTGGCAGTGAAGGTAATCATGCCCCGCCAGTGCGCACGCCCGCCCCCGCCCGCAAGCGCCGCCTCCATCCGCACTTGGGGGCGGCAGCCCGTGGTGATGGCCAGCCGATCCGCACAGCCTTCTCCCCAGGCCCCCTCCCCTCCCGGGCCCTCACTGGTGTGGCCTGTTATTCTTTGATGATCCGTTTCCTCCCCAGCCGCACCGCCAGCAGGATCTGCCGCAGCGCGTTATTGATCTTATGCGCCCCCGTGTGGAGCAAATCCTCACGCTTCAAATACACCCGCGCCCCCCCAGCTTTTCCGTCCAGCGCTCCGCCAGATAAAGCGGCGTCGGCCTCCCCACATACTCCTTCAGCAGACGGTTCAGTTCCGCATGAAACGCCGGGTCCGCCTTCGCCCGCTCATACTCCGCAGTCATGTGCCGCGGCCCTGCCCTTCCAGCCAGCCGCGTGTCCGCATCCGGCTTTCCCATGGAAGTGCCGGCCACTGGAGGAAGCCGGCACCGTCCGGCAGAACCGGAGCACAGTGCAATTCCCCCAAGGCAGCTCGACCGCGACAGGCTGAGCCAGAAGGGTGATCCCAGAGGGGCGTTCATCAACCAAGGATTGGCGCAGATGGCGTCAAACTGCGGTTTCCTGGCGGGGGTTCAACTCGCGCGAGATGTCCCAATCATTGGTCAGGGTGTCGCCGTGGTAGATTTCAAACTCCGTGTCCCTCACCCCGTGCAGCAGCATGTTCATGCGGGGAAATGTTCTTCTGTTCCGGCGGTTGCCCCCGTCGCCGACTCTTACTGCTCGTAGGTCATCCCGAACACCGTCTCAGTGAGCCAGCCACGGAAGGATTCGTTGTCTTGGAATTGTTTGAAGAGCTGGGTGTCGTCTTTGAAGAGGGCGGTGATGACTCGCTTGAGCGCCTTGTCGTGCTCGATCCTGGCGTTCTGCCGGTCGGAATTTTTCTTCGCATTCTGATACTTTTCATCGGCTGCCACCTTCTCAGGAATCTCGCCGGTGATGCGCTGCTCCATTCGCTTTGCATCCGCGAAGAGGCCGCCGAACTGATCGTTGAACTGCTTCACGATGTTCGAGAGCTTGTCCATCTCGGGCGGTTGCTTCCCACCGCCGCCTGTCATGCTCCAAGGCTCAACTTCTGCATCTGCATCCGGCAGCGCGATGGCCATGGTCGCTTTCTTCTCGGCGCGGTAACTGTCCATGTCGATGGCTTCGAGAATGCCTTTGGCGAGGTCTTCATCAATCGGGGCAGGCAACTTGCTGATGAGGAAGTTCAGGAAGATCGAGAGCTTCTCCCAGTCCTGCACGCCATATGGCAGGATAGTGGCGAGGAAATCATAGGCACGTGTAAATGCCTTGGCCTTGCCTTTGAAATCGACCTGACCGTCCTCATCGAGGTCGCCCACATAGACGGCCACACAGGCGTCGAGGATGGGGTCGAGTTTTTCGCGGTCGGCCCCGCCGAGATACAACTCCACCAGCGCATTGATCTGGTCGGGCGAATAGACCTGATAGGTGTCCAGCTCGCCCTTGAGCGTGTGGAGCTTGTTCGGGTCCGTCTCCTTGCTGAGGATGGTGGTGCGGTAGTAGTCGGCGAATGATTCCTCGATAGTTTTCGTGTCGTTCTGGAAATCGAGAACGAAGACATCGTGCTTCTTCGGGTGCGCGCGGTTCAGGCGGGAGAGCGTTTGCACGGCTTTGATGCCGCTCAGCGCCTTGTCTACATACATCGTGTGCAGCAGCGGCTCGTCGTAGCCGGTCTGGAACTTGTCGGCGCAGATGAGGAAGCGATACGGGTCTTCCTGAATCCGGTCGGCGATGTCGTTGCTGGGGAATCCGTTCAGCTTCGATTCGCTGACTTTCTCGCCCTTGTATTCCGGTTCGCCGGAGAAGGCCACGATGGGGCGGTAGGGGCTCTTGATTTCTTTGAGGTAGCCGTTGAAGGCCATGAAATACTCGATCGCCCGCTGGATGCTGCCGGTCACCACCATCGCCCGCGCCTGCCCGCCGATCTTGTTCTGGCCGATCACCTGTTCGAGGAAGTGGTCCACCATGATCTCCGCCTTGTCGCGGATAGCCTTGCTGTGGCTCTCCACATAGACGCGCAGCTTCTTACGGGCCTTCTTCACGTCATACTCGGGATCGCCTTCCACGGTCTTGGCGAGGCGGTAGTAGCTCTCCACCGGCGTGTAGTTTTTCAGCACGTCGAGGATGAAGCCTTCCTGGATGGCCTGCTTCATCGTGTAGCCGTGGAAAGGACGGTGCTTCACTTCCCCGCCTTCGGAATAAGGCACGCCGAACATCTCCAGCGTCTTGTTTTTCGGCGTCGCGGTGAAGGCGAAGTAGCTGGCGTTCTTGGCGAGCTTTTTCTTTTTGATGCGCTCGTCGAGGGCGTCGTTGATTTCGTCTTCGCTGTCCGCCACGACCTGGCTGACGGCGGAGGACGTCTTGCCGCTCTGGCTGGAGTGCGCTTCGTCGATGATGATGGCAAACTTTCCGCCGCGATGCTCGTCGCCGATGCTGTCGAGCACATGGGGAAAGGTCTGCACCGTGGAGATGATCAGCTTCTTGCCGTCCTTGAGATACTTGGTGAGCTGCTCCGTCTTGGAAGTGCCCGCGCCCTCCTTCACCGCACCGATGATGCTGCCCACCTGGGCAAAGCCCTTGATCGTCTCGCGGATCTGTTTGTCGAGGATACGGCGGTCCGTGATGACGATGACAGAATCAAAGACCGCCTTCCCGTCCTTCGTCAGGCTGATCAACTGATGCGCCAGCCACGCGATGGAGTTCGACTTCCCGCTGCCCGCGCTGTGCTGAATGAGGTAACGCTTGCCCGCCCCATGTTCCATCACATCGGCCAGAATCATCCGCACCACCTCGAGTTGATGGTAGCGCGGGAAAATCTGCACCTGCTTCTTCTTGCCTGTCTTCGGGTGGATTTCCTCCACGACTTGGGCGTAGTTCTCCATAACCTCCGTGAGCCGTGCCGGGGTGAGGATGCGCTTCCACAGGTAGTCTGTCTTGAGGCCGTTCGGGTTCGGGGGATTGCCCGCGCCATCATTCCAGCCCTGATTGAATGGCAGGAACCACGAATCCTTCGCCGTGCCGTTCTTGCCTTTGAGGGCGGTGCACATGGCCACTTCATTGTCATCCACCGCGAAGTGAACGATGCAGCGGCCAAACTGGAATAGCGTCTCCCGCGGATCGCGGTCCCGCTTATACTGCTCGATGGCGTCCTCCACCGTCTGCTTCGTCAGGCTGTTCTTCAGTTCAAAGGTGATCACCGGCAGCCCGTTGATGAAGGCGCACAAATCCAGCGACCGCTTATTCTCCCGGCTGAAGTGCAGTTGCCGGGTGATGCTGAAGCGGTTCTTCGCATGGCGCTCCACCGCCTTCGCGTTCTCCGCCGAGGGCTTGCCGTAAAACAGGTCAAAGCTCAGCGCCCCGTGCTTGAAGCCGTGGCGCAGCACATCAATCACCCCGCGCCGCGTGATCTCCCCTTGCAGACGGGCGAGGAACTTCTGCCGCGCCATGCCTTGCTTGTCTTTGTAATCCGCGATACCCAGCTTCGCCCATTCCTCCGGCTGCGTGGTTATCAGGAAAAAGAAGAGCTGTTCCGTATCCACCGCAAACTCCCGGTCATAAGCCGCATCATTTCTCGCCAGCACCCGCTCCCGCTCTTGGCTGGCGCAGCATCCGCCACGACTCCCTCCGCGCCGGAGGGCAAGCCATCCGTCCCGGTCATGTGGCGCATGATCAGGCTTTCGAGTCCGCGTTCGGTGGTGTCGGTTTTCATGCGAAAAGTTCCATCAAACCGTTCAGTTTGGCCTCCACATCGCCGTTCAGTTCCGCGGAGTCACACCACTCGACCAACTGATGCAGCGCGCCCTTGCGCAGCAGCATCGGCGTCTTCGTGGCCCGGCCTAAACGGCGGAAATACTCTTCGGCGAAAGTGCTGAGTTTGAGCTGCTGCGTTTGGGCTCTCCAGAAGGCTCTCCGCATCGTGGTATCGCCTCGCAGGTATTCATTCAGTGCTTCGGGGTTTTCGACAAAAATAAGCTCGGCCATGAGTTGCCCCATCACCTCGGAGCACTGCGAAACCTGCTCCGCGCCCAGCTTGGCCGAAGCGTAGCGTTCGAGGAGTTCAGGGCTGATGAAGTAG